>JAEZCB010000149.1 GCA_023412755.1 Bacteroidota bacterium | reverse complement strand
TTCTACTTCATGGAGATGAACACCCGGATCCAGGTGGAGCACACGATCACTGAAGAGGTCATCGACTATGACCTGATCCGTGAGCAGATCAAGATCGCGGCCGGCATCCCCATAAGCGGCCTCAACTATGAGCCTACCCGCCACAGCATCCAGTGCCGGATCAATGCGGAGGATCCCTTCAATGGTTTCCGGCCCAACCCTGGCAGGATCACCAGCTACCACAGCCCCGGTGGCCATGGTGTGCGCGTGGATACCCACGTGTATGCCGGTTACACCATTCCCCCGAATTATGACAGCATGATCGGCAAGCTGATCGTGAGCGCGCAGACGCGGGAGGAAGCCTTGAGCAAAATGGAGCGCGCCCTCAGCGAATACGTGATCGAAGGGATCCACACCACCATCCCCTTCCACTTGCAGCTTTTCCAGAACGAAAAGTTCCGCAAAGGCGACTTCACCACCAAGTTCCTGGAGGAGTTCGAACTGGTGAAGCCTTGAGGTGAAATCGGTGGATCTCGGCAAGCCATTCGCCCTGGGCGGCAATGATCAACTCCGGGCAAGGGCCGTAGCAGGATCATTCTTCCGAAGTATCACCGTGAATAATTCCGGCGACTGGGTGGTTGTTAGTGGCACCGGCTATATGGCTAGCGATACACGCCTGATCGAATACCTGCAGCAAGGTAGCGCGCGAATGGGGGCACCCTACAGTGCGCACCAGACCGACCGGGGCATGGTGATCCGCTATGAACGGGGCTATGCCTGGCTGGGATTGGTACCGCAGGAACTCAAGGATAGAGTGACCAACAGCGGCTGGACACATTCCGTGTAAGGTTCCTGGATAGCGGTGCCTGGTTCTTCTGCGACAATGAGGGCATCTTCGCCATGGAGCTTTGAAGGTCTGGCGACCGTAAGGAGTATATTCAGCCCACAAAGACCCCTTTCCATGGTGAGGCTATTGAACCTATTTCTCCTCTTTTTGGGCTGCAGTGCTGGCCACGCCCAACAGGTGCAAAAGTGCTGCGGCACCAGCAATAGCACCTTTCTATTAGGGAATACCGGATTCGCCCGGCATTCCCAGTGCCTCTACCTGCCAGCGGAACTCACCGGAGCACAACCGGGGCATATCACCCGGCTCTACTATCGGTATGGCTCCACGGGGATCGATGTGGACCAAACATTGACCGAACTGCAGATCGGCTTTCTGCAGAACCAGGCAACGAACTTTCCGGGTAACCTGTTCTATACGGATGTTACACCGGCCTATTACAGCGTCAGCCAGGTGATACCCGCCGGCACCACCGGGGAATGGTTCTACTTTGAATTGGACCAGCCCTTTGAATACGACCCCGCCTTGTCCCTCATTGTGGATATCAAGTTCGAAACAAGCAGCACAAGCAACTTCGGCACACTGGCCACCAGCGCGCCCGGCAGGAAGTTGTATGCCAGCGATCTGGATTCACCTACCGGCGAGACCACGGTGAGCACCTTGCAGGACGTGGGTTTCGACCTGGATGGTTCCACCTTCGTAAGCGGCCTTGCCAACGAGCCTTTCATGCTCTTTCCGAACCCGGCAAGGGAGCAGGCGTGGTTGCATGATCCCAGTGCCACCCGGCCCATGCTGGTGCAGGTCATGGATATGTGCGGGCGCATTGTGCAGCAGTCCAATTTGGACATCACCACACCAACACCGTTGAGCATTGGCGGACTTTCACCGGGAAGTTATATCGTGCGCAGCATCGACCGCGCAGGAACCACAAGAAGCTCCGTATTGCTACGTGAATGAACGCACGCCCGCGTGTTGTGCACCAGATCGTTCCACAGGAACATGCCTGTGGACATGCAGATCATCCTGGAAGATGTAGCCCATCAGGAAGTGGACGGCCAGACCACCGAGCAGGTGCCAGAGCCAATGCGTACCCATCGGCATCCATGAAACGAGCCAGTGACTATCCAGCGAACGGAAGGCAAGAGCAAGGCCGAAGCATGCAACAGCTAGTGAAACGCGATCCAGGCGGCGCCAGGAGCGTGTATGGAGGTGCAGCAGCAAGGGTGCGAGCACAGCTGAACCAATGACCGCATATTCCACATTGAGCACCACGGTGGGCGACCATCCCAAAATGGCCGTCATCATCCATCGCAATAGGAATGGCAGTGCCAGCAATGGGATCAGTCTTATCCAGGGCAGACCTGCGCGCCTGGCGAAAAGGATGGTGCAGGAAAAGCATAGCAGCAGGATGGGCAGCCAGTCCATCCATAGCCACACCTCGGCATCGCGCAAGGCGTGATAGAGAGTGCCTCCAATGAACCCGACCAACAAGACAGGCAGTGCGCAGGCCAGGAACAGGTGCTCCTTCGCCCTTGGGTAGACCCTGAGGGACCAGTAGGCCACAACAGCAAGGAAGACAATATTGCTGAAAGTGTTCCACGGCTCAACAGGAAGCCGGCCCATAAGTGTTTCCTTATAGACCGGCCCCATGTCCAACGGATGGAACACCGCTTCCTCAAGTCCGCCTTCCTCGATCATGGGGATCCTTCAGCCTGGCGTTTCGCTTAAGCCAAAGTTAATACCCCCACCGGCCAACGTCCAGCCTGCTCACCTTCATTCCATTTCCGGACCTGCATGGTATTCCTCAGGAGCTTCTGTATTCCCATGCTTGTAGAGCGACTGCGCCTTCAAGATCCGGCCTGTCCAGAAATTCCGATCCATGTTGCCAATGGCTGAGATCAGATCGCCTTCACCCACCGCCTTCTCTCCTTCGGCAGCGGGATCCTCCTGCAATGAAGATGTATCGATCCGGATGCTGTCATCGCCATCATCGATGGTGATGTGCCCATCGGCCACATCCGTGACATGGCCTTGCACCACCGAGCCAGAAGTAAATCCGGGAATGGCGATCTGCACGAAAGTGTTGAATCCATCCGTGAGGTACGTATACCGGCTCTGGCTTTCTACGAACACGGCGCGTGCGTTGATGCGGGTTCCCTTGAAAAAGCCATCATCCACCAGGCCATAGACCACAACTTGTTCGCCATCGATGAACGTGGGTTCCTCCTCTCCGATGTTCTTGCCCTCAAGGATCACCGGGATCCGGCCATCACCATGGTCGAGTGTGAAACGTCCTTCACTCACTTCCACCACATTCCCGCGAACACCTACCCAGCTGCCATCCTCCTTCTCCTCGGGATCCGTCACCAAGGTATCCTGGGCCTGAAATGGCAGTGTGGACATTGTTAAAAGTGCCGATATGATCAATGTTTTCATAACTAACTGTTTTTCCATCGTGCATCCAACGGCCATGCCATTCTTACGTACTGTAAACGCTTACCCTACCTGCCAGTTACTCAACCGCAGGCTCCAGTTGCTCGTTTCTGAAACAGGGTTTGAGGCGAGCCAACCAAATTCGCACCACATACTGGAATGGCCGAATTCTTTCTTCTTTTACATGCCCGGAAATTAGGGATGGTGGAAGATGAAGGGCCGGAGGCCAGCAACGAACAAGAAAATCCATGAGCGACATGACAGCCATCATCGTAGATGACGAACAACATTGCCGCGATGCCTTGAGCGGCATCCTTCAGCGGCGCCACGCGGATATCCAATTGCTCGGTATGGCCTCCAGCGTACAGGAGGGCATCGATCTGGTGAACAGCAAGAAACCAGAGGTATTGTTCCTGGATATCGAGATCGGCGAACAGACCGGGTTCGACCTATTGCAGGCACTCGGTCCGGAACACCCTCATGTGATCTTCACCACCGCACATGAGGGATATGCCGTGAAGGCGATCCGGTTCAGTGCGCTGGATTACCTGCTGAAACCGGTGGATATGGAGGAGTTGGAGACCGCCATCGGCAAAGCGAAGAAGGCCCTTCGTGAACCGCAGCAACCGGAACAGTTCATCGCCCTCATGCGCAACCTGGCACGCAACCATGGCCCGGACCGGCGCATAGCACTGCCTGTCGCCGATGGCTTGGAAATGGTGGATACCGGGGACATCACCTATTGCGAAAGCGACAGCAACTATACCGTGGTGCACCAGGTGGACAAGAAGCGGTTGGTCATCAGCAGGACCTTGAAGGAATTCGAGGACATCCTGGATGGTGGCCAGTTCGTGCGCGTACACCACAGCTACCTCATCAATGTGAAGCACGTGAAGAAGTACATACGTGGCGAAGGCGGCGAGGTGATCATGAGCGATGGGACCAACGTTGCGGTGAGCAGGAGGAAGAAACAGGAGCTCATGGATTCGCTGGCGCGCTTGTGAAACGGATCCATATCTCTGAGAAAGGCCCTGGCACATATCGTTGTCAGGGTCTTTCACATTCATGACATGGGAGCGCATGCCACCTACGCGACAGCTTCCGCCACTTGCTCAATACGGCTTCTCTCCGGGTCAGGTACCGGCCAATTTCGCATCATCAACGAAACAAAACACGGCCATGAACCTCCAGCCCCACATCAAGCACACCCTCCTCCAGGCCATCCTCTTCTTCGGTGGCATCATCCTCAGCCTCGGCATGCATGCCCAGGTCCACCTGGCCTTCAACGGCCGCGTTTCCCTGCCTGCCGAAGCGGTCGCTCCCATAACCCTTACCATTGAGCAGAATGGTGACCTCAATGAAATGCGCATCCCCCAAAGCGGCCGCTTCAGCTCACTCACCGCGATGACCGATAGCCTGGTGATCACCGTATCCAGCCCAGGCCACATAAGCAAGCGCATCGTGGTGAGCGTAGTGGACCACAAGGACCTGGCTTACCTGGAGCAGGTACGATTCAACGTGGCCCTGGAGCGCCAGCCGGAAGACCAGGCCCTGGAATACGCTGGGCCAGTGGGCCGCGTGGAACTCGGCCGCCGCGGCAACGATGGTGTGGCGCGCTTCATTCCGATCCAGCAACGCAAAGTATCCAACATGGATCCCAGTCTCGCTTCCCGCTGAAGACCCTGGAGTGTGACTGGCCACAGTGAGGCCGTGCCAGAAGGCGCGGCCTTTTTCATTTTGTGCCGGAACACCTGTTCTCCATGGCATTGCATGCGTAAACTCGCGAAGAATGTCGCTGAATCACGAAACCGGGATCTGCATATTGGGAGGAGGACCTGGTGGATGCTCCGCCGCACTCGAACTGGCACGCTTGGGGCAGAAGGCCGTGCTACTGGAGAAAGCGGTATTCCCACGGGACAAGGTGTGTGGCGATGCCCTTAGCGGAAAGGTGATGCGCATCTTGGAGCGGATCGACCCGGCACTTGCCGTGAACGTGAAGGCTGACAGATCCGGGCTGCCCAGTTGGGGTGTCACATTCGTTGCTCCCGGTGGCGGAAAGCTTCGGGTGCCATTCTCACGCGCCACCGGGGTTGGAGAAGCGCCCGGTGCCATCATGCGGCGGGTCCATTTCGATGCCATGCTGAACGACCGGGTGCGGCATACACCCGGGATCACATTGGTGGAAGGAGCGCGCGTGAAGGAGCATCGGCGCGATAACGGGCGATGGCTGATCGAAACGGCTGAAGGCCATAGCGTGAAAGCCCGGCTGGTGCTGGACGCCACCGGCGCCAATTCCACGTTCGCTCGGCATGTTGCAAAACTGGAAATGGATCCACGGCACCACGCGGCCGGTGTACGCGGCTATTACAGCGGTGTGAAAGACCTCGATCCACAGGGCTTCATCGAGTTGATCTTCCTGAAGGACCTGCTGCCCGGCTATCTCTGGATCTTTCCCCTGCCCGGTGGCATGGCCAATGTAGGGCTGGGTCTGCGAAGCGATGTGGTGCGTAAGCGGAAGGCCGATCTGAAAGCGTTGATGCACCACCTGCTGAGCGAACACCCCGCGCTGAAGTACCGATTCGCTGAAGCAACGTTGGAAGGTGCGATCCAGGGAATGGGACTGCCGCTGGCCAGCAAGCGCCGGAGGATAAGTGGCGATGGCTACATGTTGGTGGGTGATGCCGCACACCTGATCGACCCCTTCACCGGTGAAGGTATCAGT
>JAEZCB010000145.1 GCA_023412755.1 Bacteroidota bacterium | reverse complement strand
CAATAGGCGATCTCGTAAAGCGCCGCCTCGTTCTCCGGGTTTATGCGCAGTGCACTCTTGAGGCATTCAATGGCCTGGTCGAAGGCTTCCAGATTCTCGTACTCGAAGGCCAGGTCCAGGTGTATGTCATCCACACCTTCTTCGGCCAGTTCCAACGCACGTTTGAAGTGTTCAATGGCCTTGCGGTGGTTGCGCAGCTGGCTGTAGATACCGGCCTTGTGCAGTTGCACATCCTCGTTGAAGGGCTCCACCTTGCCGATGGCGTCCAGCACTTCGAGCGCACGGTTCAGTTTGCCCATGCTCATCATCACATGTGCCTCGCAGAACATCAGGTCCAAGGCCCCCGGATGTTGTTTGCTGGCATACTCCAACACCTGTCTCGCTTTCTTCAGGTCATTCTGTTCCAGGTAATGTTCGATGATCATTTCGAACTCCTCCACATCGAAGAAGTAATGATCGTTCCGGTCTAGCATCTCCTCGTACCGTTCAACGCAGCCTTGCTGGTCGTCATCGCGGTCGGGAAGGGGTAAGGGTCCTTCGTTCATGAAGAGGTGCAGGTGATGCCTGCATCACAAATTTACGGATAACCCTTAGGGAAATCGGTACCTGCTGTGATCTTATCAACAACTGGATCCAACCGCTTCCCACCTCCGATCCACATACTCCGGTTGATGGAACACGCGTCAATGCTGGGATCTTAAAGCCTGCCGGGGGTAGCTTTGCGGCCCTATCAGCATTTGCTCCATGACGCTTATCCGTTCGATCTCAGGCATCCGCGGTACCATTGGCGGTACTCCGGGTGTGGCCCTTACTCCGCTGGATATTGTTCGCTACACCGCCGCATTCGGCACCATGGTGCTCCAACGCAGCCCTGGCGAACGGCCGCGCATGGTAATAGGCAGGGATGCGCGCATAAGCGGTTCCATGGTGCGTGATCTTGTGGCAGCCACGCTTGCCGGGCTGGGTTTCGAGGTGCTCGATCTGGGGCTGGCCACCACGCCCACCGTGGAACTGGCCGTAACGGGGGAGAATGCCAGGGGCGGCATCATCCTTACGGCCAGCCACAATCCCGCACAATGGAACGCGCTGAAATTGCTGAATGCCGAAGGTGAATTCATCAGCGCGGTGGAAGGAGAACGGGTGCTGGAATTGGCGGCTTCCGAGAAGTTCGCGTTCGCGCCGGTGGACCGGCTTGGAACGGTAAGGCCGGTGAGTGGCTGGACACGCAAGCACATCGACATGATCCTGGAACTGGACCTTGTTGATGTGAATGCCATCAAGGAAGCGAAGCTGCGTGTTGTGGTGGATGCGGTGAATTCGGTGGGTGGCGAGGTGGTTCCCGGCTTGCTTACCGCCCTGGGCGTGCAGGAGGTGGTATGCATCCATTGTTCCCCGGATGGCCAGTTCCCCCACGATCCCGAACCCCTTCCTGAAAATCTAAAAGACCTGTGTACATCGGTGACCAGACACAAGGCACATTTGGGCATTGCCGTGGATCCCGACGTGGACCGGCTGGCAATGGTTTGTGAGGATGGCAGCCTGTTCGGCGAAGAGTACACCCTGGTGGCATGTGCGGACCATGTGCTGGCCCAGCGCCCGGGCGATACGGTGAGCAACCTGAGCAGTACCCGTGCATTGGATGATGTGGCCGCAAAACATGGGCGTAAGCGCCATGCCAGTGCGGTGGGCGAGGTGAATGTGGTGGAACTCATGAAGAAGGTGCACGCACCCATCGGCGGCGAAGGGAATGGCGGTGTGATCCTGGGAGAACTGCACTATGGCCGCGACGCCCTGGTGGGGATCGCGCTCTTCCTAACACATCTGGCAAAGAGTGGGAAGACCAGTTCGGAACTGCGGAAAAGCTATCCGGACTACCATATAAGCAAGAACAAGATGGATGCCTCGTGCTTGAAGGGCGGATCGAAGGCCTTGCTCGAGAACATGCGCAAACGGTACCTCGATAGACCGCATTCCACCGTGGATGGTCTTCGTATCGAGTTCGGCGATACATGGGCACACCTGCGCATGAGCAATACCGAACCCATCATACGCATCTATGCGGAAGCAGCCAGCCCGGACCAGGCGGATGCACTTGCGAAGCGGATGATCGATGAGCTTGGCGAGGTGGGAAGCACACACCAAGCCACCACATGATGCCATCCATGGGATCGCTGCATACGCGGTAACTTTGCCTTCCGCGATACCTGCGGGAAAAAGGATGCAAAGGATCTATTTCGATAATGCCGCCACCACCCAGGTGGATCCGGAGGTATTCGATGCCATGGTGCCGTACCTGCGCGAATACTATGGGAACCCCTCTTCCATACATGCCTTTGGAAGGCAGACGCGGGCAGGTATCGAGCGGGCTAGGAGGACGATCGCACAGTTGCTCAATTGCATGCCGGGAGAGATCATCTTCACCAGCGGTGGCACCGAAGCGGATAATATGGCTCTTCGGTGCGCTGTAAGGGATCTCGGTGTGCGCACGATCATTTCTTCGCCAGTGGAGCACCACGCCGTGGAACACACCGTGCTGGATCTGCACCAATGCGGCCAGGCGAAGGCGGTGATGGTGGCACTGGACCATGATGGCGGTGTGGACATGGATCATCTTGGCACGTTGCTGGCACAACATCACCAGGTGCTCGTTTCCTTGATGCATGCCAACAACGAGATCGGTACCCGCAATGACCTTGATGCGATCGGCGAATTGTGCTCTCAGCACGGTGCCATCTTCCACAGTGATACGGTGCAGACCATGGGCCACTACCGCTTCGATCTGCAACGTTCGCCGGTGGATCTGCTGGCGGCATCGGCACACAAGTTCCATGGACCCAAAGGCATCGGATTCCTGTACATGCGCAGTGGCATAGGTCTCCGGACCATGATCCACGGTGGTTCACAGGAAAGGAACATGCGCGGTGGCACCGAGAACCTGGCGGGTATAGTAGGCCTGGCCAAGGCCATGGAGATCGCCTACCGCGACCTGGAAGAACACGAGCACCACATCAGGGGGCTGAAGCACCATATGATCGGACGGCTGCGCGACGCGATCCCCGGCGTGGAGTTCAATGGCGATGTTTCCGATAACGCGTTATACACGGTGTTGAACGTGCGTTTCCCGGATGATGGGCGGAGTGAGATGCTCCTCTACAACCTGGACATCGAGGGCATAGCATGCAGTGGTGGAAGTGCATGCAGCAGCGGAAGCAACAAGGGATCCCACGTGCTGGCAGCCTTGTATCCGGAGGTGAAAGGTGCCAACATCCGTTTCTCATTCAGCAGGTTCAACACCATGGAAGAAGTGGACCTTACGGTGGAGGCGTTGAAGCGGATCTTCCAGCTCGTGTCCGCCTGATGCACCGTTAGGGTGCTGAGAATTGGTCCAGGCCGTGGATCTCTTCACAACGATCAAAGGCCATCAGTTCCAAGGTCTTGCCAAGCCGCTCCTGATCCATGAACTGGACCTCCACCGGCATTTCGCCATCCAGATCCAGCAATGTGGTCACCTCCTGCACGGTGCCATCCGCCTGGTGTATCCGTTCATACCAGATCACGCCGGCCGTTTCGCTGAGCACCTCGCCGTAGAATGTCCGCCCTTCATAGATCGGTTGTCCGGAACCACCATCCAGGATCCTGCCGGGATGGTAGCGTGCACCACCGCCTTGATCCACCATCATGGGGCCATCGGAAGGTGAATGGATGTAGAGTGCCAATTCCGCATCACATTCATGGCAATGCCTGCCGGCCATGATCAACCATGGCATGCCTCCATGTCGCTGTACTTGTCCTATATACCGCAGATCATAAAGCCCAGTCTCGAGCCGCGAGCCATCCTTGAAGATCAATGTCGCGCTATCGGTGCGCTCGTATTCCAGGGGGATCGGTTCCGGCGCATAGCGTGTGGCTGTGCGCGGAGCCGTTGGATCGGTTGTCTGTTCGGCTCCTGGTGATGCACAACCTGCCGCGGCGAAAAGGAGTATCGGCAGTATCCGCTGCATTCGCAGGCAAGTTAGCTTGACCGGGGCCTAACTGTCCATTCTTTTCTTCGCCTCGATCGCCCAGAGCAACTGTTCCACGAACGCGGTGGTCCGGCGATCCCATGCCTCCTTATCCGCTGGCTCACCCGCCTCATTGAAGTTGTCTCCGATGTTGGGCACCTGCATGGCTCCTGGCACCACCCAGCCCTTGATCTTCCATAGGTTGAATAGCAGGGATACCAATGTCTGCGATCCGCCAAAGCTGCCGCTGGATACCGTGCTAAGGGCTATGGGTCTGTTACGCCAATCCTCCGTTAGCAGATCGATCACGTTCTTCAGACTCGCCGGGGCTCCGCCATTGTATTCGGGTGTCACCATGATAACACCTTCAGCCTTGCGCAAACGTTCCGCGAAGTCCAACGCTGCCTTCGGCGGATCCGTGAGGAACTTCAACCGTTCGTGGAACAGCGGGAGGTCGAATTCCTTCAGGTCCAGCATATCCACAGTGTGTCCTGCGGCATTCAAGCTTCTTTGGAGGTGGAGGGATACGCGGTGGCTTTTCCGGCCTTCCCGCACACTTGCGGAAATGATCGCTATATGTGGCATGGGTCGTACTTTCTATGGCGATTTTCCATCGTCGTCGGCTTTCTTGATGAGATAACCAAGACCTATGGTGAATTCGGTGGCCAATGTTTTCTGGTGGAGTACCAGTTGTTCCGGCTGGAACGGTAATGCATGATATTGATCCTCTTCCACCAAGGGAATGAGGTGTTGTCTCAGCATGATGTCCAGGGCCAGACGGCCAGCGCTACCCAGGGGAATGCGCAGTCCGCCCAGAACGCCGGCCCGCTCGCGCGTCTCCAGATGGCGGGCTCGCAAAGCCGGCAGTGCAGCACCGGTCACCACATTCTGCCTATCCTGCTCAATGAACGCGTTGGCTTGGCTCACCTTTCCTCCGAAAACACCGATCAGCCAGAGCGTACGGTTCATCTGCCGGAAACCGGCGAGCAACTCCAGGTCGAAGGCCGAACGCCTGCTTACGAAATACAACCGGTTGGCCATCTCTGTGCGAAAATTGGCGGCCAGAAAAGAGACCCGTGGATGGAAAATGATCTTGCCCTCACCGATCTCGACGCCGGCGCCAACATACCCTGTCCTGCCAACGAACGAACGCAATTCGGTGCCTGGGGATGTAAGAAGATTGCCACCCCAACCGGCCACGAATGAAGGCCGTACGGTCTGACATACACCGATCTGCACGAGCGATAGGAGCACCCAGACCAGGAGGCTCCGGGGGGTATGGAGGATCTTGAGCCGGTGTTCCATTACAGGCTGCGAAACTACGGCCACGCGAGAAGGCCTCACACATCGGATAGCTACGGCTTAATACGCCGGCATTGAAGTAATGTGAAAAGGCCACCTTCACCGGGTGGCCTTTTCACGCGATCATGGTGGATGGTCACTTAGCGCCGTTCCTCCTTTTTCGTTGCCTTCTGTTCAGAAAGCAGCGATTCGTAACGCTCGAATTGTTCCGGTTCCAGCACCTCGCGGACGCGCTCCTTATTCCGCTTCACCACTTCCATGTTATGCTCACCGGCAGCGGCGCATTCACGGGCGCATTCAGCGTTGATCTGGCGAAGGCGTACCAATTGCTCTTCGCTAAGATCCAGGTTCTGGCTCACAGTCTCGACATCCGGCATGGGACAGGACTTGTGATCCTGCACTTTATCCGAAGTAGGCCGCTGCTCTGTTTGAGCGGATGCGAAGCCCACGCTGAGCACCAGAATGAGGGTGGAAAGAAGATGTTTCATGGGGAAAGTGTTTAGGGGATAGGTTTATGGAAATGTTGGAGAAAGAGCCAAGGTAATATAATTCAAGGGCGATGGATCCAAACCCGTTAAACTAGTCTGCCAGCGAACATCTTAAGGCGGAGCTCGGCCATTTTGGCTTCGTACCGTGCGAGCAGCAGGCGGTTCTCCGCATCCACATGTCCTTGTTGTACTTCGCGTAGTTCCACGGCGGTCAACATGCCGATGCGATAGCTTTCCAACGCCACATCCACCTGCTGTCTTGTTCCACGCAGGTTGGCTTCTTCAAGGGCCACCCGCTGCCGCGCTACAGTGTACTCGGTCCAGCCATCCAGGATCCACTGCTCCAATAGCAGCCTCATTTCATCGGTGCTCAAAGCGGCCTGTTCCTGCCTTGATCGGGCCACCCGCATTGCCCTGTTGGCCCTTCCACCATTAAAAAGCGGAATGCTCAAGCGTGCACCATATTCCGGGCCCAGACTGCGATTGCTTTGCAGGAAACCCACATCCGAGGTGCTTCGGGTGAAGCCATAGTCACCATATACCGATACTCGCGGTAAGAGCGCGCCACGCAACTCGCGTACAGCGATCTCATTGGTGAGCTGCAATTGTTCCATTTGCAGCAAGGAGGTGTTGTTGGTGCGTGCCATTTGTTGAATGGTGCCAAGGTCCAGCTCTTCGGCGGGTGGGATGGTGTCCAGCGAAACGATGGGTGTTCCGGGTGGCTGGCCCAGTAGCATGTTCAATTGATTCTCGGCCATGGCGGCCTGTGCCGTCATTTCCAGCACAGCGGCACTATCCGCACTAAGGTCCAACCGCGCCTGCACCACTGCGAGGCCACTGGCGGAACCGATCCTTTCTCCTGCTTCGGCTATGGCGAGCCGCTCCCGTGTGATTCGGATCCCTTCCTGTTGTACCTGGATCGCCTTCTGGAGTTGTACGGTAAGGTAGTAGGAGGAGAGCACATCATGGATGGTGGTCTCTATCCGCAGCTTCAGTTCGGTGCGGCCGATCATTTCCAAGGCCGCGAGCCGTTCGCGCGTGGCGAACATGGTGAGGCCATCGAAGATGGTCCATTCGGCACCCAGACCCACATCCAGCGCCCTTACGTTCGCATTACTGGTCTCACGTACCTCACCGGTGAAGAATTCCTGCCTGGTAGCCGCATTGTTGATGTTGTAGGAACCATCGATACCGATAATGGGCAGCATGCCCGCTTCACCTGGCGTATTCAGGATCTCCGCCACTTCCGCATCCAACCGCGCCAGTCTAATACCATGATTGTTCTCCAACGCCAGGGCCACGGCCTGTTGCGCGGTGAGTTCCATTCCATTCTGTGCCCCCGTATGATGTGGCAGTAGATTGGCCAGAGACAGCAGGATGGCCGGTACGATCAGGCGTAGGTCACGATGTGGGCTCTTATTCATCGTCCTGGATGTTCGTTCCTTCCGCTTTGCGGCCGGAGAGATAGCTGTATAGCGCAGGCACCACGTAGAGTGTGAGCACAAGTGCGAAGAGCAGGCCACCAATGATCACAATGCCCATGGGGATACGGCTTTTCGCTGCGGCGCCAAGGCCCAGGGCGATGGGCAATGCCCCGAGTATGGTGGCCATACTGGTCATGAGGATAGGCCGGAATCGTTGTTTCGCAGCTTCGATCACCGCTTCCATCTTCGCCATGCCCGCACGCTGTTTCTGGTTGGCGAATTCAACGATGAGGATACCGTTCTTGGTGACCAGGCCTATCAGTACGATGACACCGATCTGGGAGAAGATGTTCCAGGTATGCCCGCCCAGCCAGAGGCTGAAGAGTGCACCAGCGAAGGCCAATGGCACAGTGAGGATCACAATGATCGGATCCCGCCAGCTTTCGAATTGGGCAGCGAGGATGAGGAACACCAGGGCGAGGGCCATGATCAAAGCGAAATTGAGGCTGCTGGAACTCTCCGCGTATTCCTTGCTCACGCCCGCGAGTGCGGTGGTGAACGTCTCATCCAGCACTTCATCCGCTATGCGGTCCATCGCTTCGATGCCATCGCCAATGGTATATCCCTCCGCGGGATCGGCGCTCACGGTGGCACTCACGTATCTATTGTAACGGTAGAGCTGCGGCGGGCTGCTGCGATCACTGAGAGTGACCAGGTTGTCCAGCTGGATCAATTCCCCGCGATCGTTCCGCACGTATGCACTGGCAAGATCAAGCGGCTGGTCCCGCTGGGCGCGCATGGCCTGGCCGATCACCTGGTATTGTTTTCCCTTGAAAATGAAGTAACCGAATCGCTGGCCACTGAAATAGAGTTGCAAGGTCTCAGCTATGTCCCTAACGGTAACGCCCAGGGCCCGCGCCCGATCCCGATCGATCTCCACACTCAATTCCGGCTTGTTGAATTTCAAGTTGAGGTCGGCGATGCGGAATGTGGGATCGCCCTGCACCTTTTCAAGGAATTGAGGGATCACATCGCGCAGGCGCTCGAAGTCGGGTGCCTGGATCACAAATTCCACGGGAAGGCCACTTCTGCGGCCTCCGCCAATGGTGGGTTCCTGTACCACAAAGGTGCGGGCAAGGTTGTGCGGACGCACCCACTGGGTCACCAATTCCGCCAGTTCCGCCTGCGATCGTCCACGTTCCGATGGATCCACGAATCCAACACGTACGAATCCGGTGTTCGTAGAGATGGATGCGCCGAAGCCCGGTGATGTGACGCTGAGGATGGATGCTCTTTCAGGCAGGGTGTCCACCGTTTCGATGATGCCGGCGAGGTATTCATTCATCATCTCGAAGCTGGTACCCTCGGGTGCCGTACTCATGATCATGAAACGGCTCTTGTCCTCCTGGGGAGCCAGTTCAGATGGAAGCACACTCCAGAACCCCGCGATCATCACCACACTTACTATGATGATCGCCACCGCCAGACCCCGCCGATGGAGGAAGCTCACCAAGGTGCGCGAATAGCTCTCGGCCATCCTCTCGAAGAGCTTCTCTGTGATCTGGAAGAACCGGTTGTGCCTCTCCTTCTTCTTGAGGAAGCGCGAACTCAACATGGGCGTTAATGTGAGGGAGACCAACGAGGAGATCACCACCGCACCGGCCACCACGATGCCGAATTCCCGGAACAGGCGCCCGGTGAGGCCCTGAAGGAAAACGATGGGCAGGAAGACCGCCACCAGCACCAGGGTAGTGGCGACCACCGCGAAAACGATCTCCTGCATGCCTTGATGCCCCGCCTTTATGGGATCCATGCCGTCCTCGATCTTGGCGTAGATGTTCTCCAGCACCACAATGGCATCGTCCACCACGATCCCCGTGGCCAGTACCACACCCAGCAGGGTAAGAATGTTGATGGAGAATCCGAATAGGTACATGATGAAGAAGGCCCCGATCAAGGAGATGGGTATGGCGATCACCGGGATCAACGTGGTGCGCCAGTCGCGGAGGAACATGAAGATCACCAGCACCACCAGGATGAATGCCAGCAGGATGGTCTCCTGTACCTCACTGATGGCCTTGCGTATGCCCACGGTGGTGTCCAATGCCACGTTGTATCGCAGGTCGTCCGGAAGTTCCTTCTGGATCTGCTGCGCACGCCGGTGGAATTCATCAGCGATCTCGATGTAGTTGGATCCGGCCTGCGGTGTTACGGCGACACCCACTTGCGGTACGGCTCCTTTCCCGCGAAGCACCGTTCGCTCATTCTCCGGCAGGAGTCTGGCGGCCCCGATATCACGAAGCCGGATCACACTGCCGGCATCCTCGCGAATGATCATGTCATTGAATTCCTCCTCGGTGGTGAGGCGGCCAAGCGTACGTATGCTTAGCTCCGTACGATAGCCTTCGATCCTTCCGCTGGGCAGTTCCACATTCTCCCGCTCCAATGCCGCATGCACATCCCGTGGTGTAACGCCATGGCCGGCCATGAGCACGGGATCCAGCAGGAGCTTCATGCTGAAGCGCTTTTCCCCCCAGATCCGGATCTCACTCACGCCCGGTATGGTCTGCAACCGTTCTTTGAAATGATCATTGGCGATCTCGCTCAATTCCAGCAGGGTGCGCTGATCGCTCTGGATGGTCATGGAAAGGATCGGGCTGGCATCGGCATCGCTCTTCACCACAATGGGCGGTTCCACATCCGGCGGCAGGTTGCGGATGGCCCGGCTCACTCTATCGCGCACATCATTGGCGGCCGCTTCCAGGTCCACATCCAGCTCGAATTCCACGGTTATGGTGCTGCGGCCATCACTACTTACACTGGTCAACGACCGGATCCCCGCGATGCCGTTTATGCTTTCCTCCAACGGTTCGGTCACCTGGCTTTCCATGATGTCCGCGTTGGCACCTGTGTAATTGGAGGTCACCGTGATCACCGGCGGATCCACGCTGGGGAATTCACGTACACCCAGGTAGGTGAAACCAACGGCACCGAAAAGCATTATGATGATGCTGATCACCGAAGCCAGTACAGGCCGCTCGATGCTTATCGATCCAATGTTCATTGTTGCCTGGCCGCTGTACTTACGCTGTCTGTACCGCTGGTTGGGATCGCATCGCGGCCCGCCATTGGGATCGGATCCACGGCCATGCCTTCACGCACCGCCAGCAGCCCTGTAACGATAACGGTATCACCCGCCGAGACACCCTCTGTGATCTGTACTTCACGCGGCTGCCGGATGCCAACTTCCACGCGTTTGCTCACGGCCTTACCGTCCTTCACCACCATCACCTTTTGGCCATGTATGTCCGGGATCAATCCCTCCGTGGGGATAAGCAGGGCATTGTCTATCCGGTCCAGTTCCACTTTCACGCGAACGAAGGAGCCAGGCATAAGGCGCCCTTCCGGATTCGAACTCCTTGCACGTATGCGTATGCTCCGGGTGGCGGGATCCACGGATGGTTCCACCGCGTAGATCTCTCCTTCATATTCACGGGCGGTACCTTCCATGGAAAAGGTCACGGAGTTGCCGGGGCGTGTGC
>JAEZCB010000281.1 GCA_023412755.1 Bacteroidota bacterium | reverse complement strand
CAGGAGAACGATGTGGATTTCAACCGGTATGCGAATGGGGTGGAAGGCAGTGGCACGGATAAGGTGCGGTACCATGTGCCGATGGATGGCTATACAGGCCTCATCATCGTGCGTGCACGTGTGTGGTACCAGAGTGCACCTCCCTTGTGGATGGAGGAGATGTTCGCATTCAGCACACCTGAGATCGATCTTTTCAAAAGCATGTATGAGGCCGCGGATGGCAGTCCGGTGCTCGTTAAAGAAGCCGAGGTGGTGGACCAAAGCGTGCATGTGGATGAGATCGGGGAATTGGGCGTTCGCATCTTCCCAAACCCTGTTCGTGATGGGTTGCTGCGTGTGGAAGGGATCACGGAGAAGGTCACAAGCATTGAGTTGGTGGATATGAAGGATTCCACTGTGGCCCGTTCCATACCCAATGGCAGTAGCAACTGGCAGGTGGAATTACCTGCGGAGGCCGCCACTTACCTGGTGATCTTCCATACCACGAGAGGCCGCTTCGTGGAACGGGTGGTCTCCTTCAAGAGCAGATGATCGTGCTGCCCATACGGCCGCTGTTGTTGCCTGTGCTGCTTCTGTGCGGGCACTGTGCTTTGCAGGCACAACATACCGTGATACAACAGATGCTACAGGAGATGAGCATCGATTCCATGATACGCCATGTGGAACAGCTAACGGGCGTGCTGCCAGTGGATGTAGGGCAGGGTGAACAGTACATTCTGAGCAGGCATAGGGATGCGCCCGGCAATGCACTGGCTGAGGAATTCATCATACAAAAGCTCACCCAGTACGGACTTCAACCTGGGACGCAGGTGTTCAGTTCAACAGGCCGCAACATCATCGCTATGAAGCAAGGCCAGGTGCCGGGAGCCGCTCCGGTACTTGCCGGAGCCCACTTCGATGCCATGCCTGGCGGTGTCTATGAAGCCCCCGGTGCGGATGATAACGGAAGCGGCACCGCGGCCTTGTTGGAAATGGCCCGTGTGATCGCGGACCATGATCTGGAACATCCGGTCATGTTCGTTTTCTGGGATGAGGAGGAGCAGGGTCGGATAGGTAGTGCATTCCACGCAGGTGGCCTGGCAGCCAACGATTTGCAGCTGAGGGCAGTGATCAACATGGATGCCATAGCCTATGACAGCAACCATGATGCGAAGGCGCGCATCCATTCTAGACCGATCGGCAACAGCCATGAGATCGCCGATACGGTCTTCTCGGTACATGAGCAATATCAGATCGGCTTGGACCTGCTGCTTACCGTGCCTGGTGCGACTTATAGTGACCATGCATCCTATTGGTTCGAGGACTACGGAGCGGTTTTGATCATTGAGGAATTCGGTGCGGATGGCAATCCCTACTACCATACGCCGAACGACAAAGTAGAGCACTTCAATGTACCGTATTATGAAAAGCTGGCCCGTCTTTCGTTGGCGGCCGTTGCCGCGTTGGCCGTACCGATCGGGCCAGTGGGCGTAGCAGAAATGCCTTCAACCACCAACGTCACGATCCATCCAAATCCTGTACGGGATCATTTTGATCTTTGGTTGGATCTTGGGCACACGGATCAGGTTCGCATCACACTCCATGATGCCTGGGGCCGGGAGGTGGGTGTACTGTTGGATGGACCGATCCCCACAGGCAGGTCACACCTGCCCGGTTCATTGCATGGTATGGCCTCCGGTCTTTATACCATCCGTTGCGCAAGCGGATCGGATCTTCTTACGATCCGGCTGCTGCACATACCATGATCCTACTCCTTCTTGAATGAACGGGTGATCACTTGTTCATGCTCGTCCACCAGCCGTACATGATATTGTCCGCTGCTGAGACCATGCAGCGGGATCTCCAGCCGCGATCCAGAGGCGGTCGAGGGTACGATAATAGACCTTCCATCGATGCTGATGATCTCCGCACTGCGGATCCGCCGTTTGCCTATATCGATCACCAGAAGCTCATCGGCAGGGACCGGAAAGAGTACAATTGTTTCCGTGTCTTCGTTCTCTGCCACGGAATTTCCATCCATCACCAGCACGGTCCCATGCTGTGTCGCTGCGTGACCCTGGGAATCGCAATGATATTCATACATACCGGGGATCGTAAATGTGTATTGGAACGTCCAGCCACCAGATCCGGTAGGCCCCGAATAGAAGGAGGCCGGATTATCTGGGTAATGCGTCGTTGAACCATTCACGTTGTGCGTTCCACTCACATTGGTCCAGATCACAATATCGCCATTATTGATCGTAAGATGTTGAGGTGAATAGAACGGTGCGGTGCTTCCCACCAGGCTGCCGCCAACTTCCACATCATGGGTGGTCTGGCCTATGACCGATACAGGTGCCAATAGCAGGGGAAAAAGGAGGCGATTCAATGTTTGAAGCATGGTTATGGATCGAGATCAAGCCGCAGCGATGCGAAGATCAGGGTGCACTGAATGCGGGGTCGGTAAGGAATTGATGATCGGTGAGTGTTTTCAAGAATGCCACCAGGTCCTCACGGTCGTCGGTGGATAATTGTATCTGCCCCATCATCCAAGGGAACATGTGGTTGTCCAGGTAAGGTGATGAGAGCTCAACATCATCTGCATAGAAATCCACCACCTCTTCGAGTGTGGAAAAGCGCCCATCATGCATATATGGTGCTGTTACTTCAATGTTCCGCAGCGTTGGCGTTTTGAACCGGCCAAGCTGTGCGGCCACCCCTGTGACACCACCCAGCCCGGGATCGGTGAACATGAGATCCAATCCATTGTTGCGGATGCCATGATCGGTCATCAAAGGTGCCTTGTGGCAGTCCACACAATGCGCATCTCGAAAGTAGAGTTGGAGGCCGCGCTGTTCCTGTTCGGTGAGCGCGAGGCTATCGCCGCCATAGTAGAACCTATCGAACCGGGAGTTGAATGACAAAAGCGTGCGTTCGAATTGTGCTATCGCTTTAACGACCGAGATGCTGTCGATGACACTGTTTCCAAAAGCCTTTTTGAAAAGCCCAGGATATTCCGGATGCGTCTGTAAGCGCTCCACCACCACAGGCCATGTGTTGCGCATTTCCAGATGATCCACCACCGGTCTGAATGCTTGTTCCTCCAGACTATGGGTCCTCCCATCCCAAAAGAAGCGATCATCCCAGGCCAGGTTCACGATCGCCATGGAATTCCGGGTACCCATGCTTCCATTCGTGCCGACCGAAAATTGCGAGGGATCGGAGAAGGCATTCTCTTGTCTGTGACAGGAAGCGCAGGACAAGGTATAATTGTCTGAAAGTGCTTTCTCGTGGAAAAGCCTGCGCCCTAAAGCCACGCCTTCCACTGTGAGCGGATCATCCGATGGCAGGGCCGGAGGATGTCCACTATCGATCACCCAGGAAGGGATCTGCAATGAGAAGGGAGAGGTGGGGGACTGAGCTGAAGGCCCGGTATCATTCGGATCTTTTCGGCAACCATGGAACATGAGCATGCCAAGTGCCAGCGTAATGATCAAAAGCTGCTTCGCGCGCATCCCTCCACGAATATCGGAGATCCACCGGTTCCACAACCAGTTCTTATCTAACTGCCCTCCAAAACCTTACATGATATTCACCTCCCGTTCCAGCTCCACCCCGAACTTCTCCTTGATCGACCGCAGGATCTGAGTGCTTAGATCATAGATATCCCTGCCGAGCGCTCCGCCGTGGTTCACCAGTACCAATGCTTGCCGGTCGTGGACGCCGTAGGTGTAGTTGTCAGTTGACCGTTGTCGGTTGTCCGGTGCGCCCCCTGACAACTGAGAACTGACAACTGGCAACTGGCCTTTGGCCTTGAACCCTTTCCAACCAGCCTTCTCGATCAACCAGCCAGCCGCCAGCTTCATCTGATCGCTACCTGCCGGAAAAGCTACCACATCCGGATACTGCACCTTGATCTCCTCCACCAGCCCCGCTGGCACAATTGGATTTTTGAAGAAACTCCCCGCATTACCGATCACTTTCGGATCGGGCAGCTTGCTCTGGCGGATCGCGATCACCGCATCGCTTACATCCTTGATGGTGGGGGAAGTGATGCCCCTCTGTTCCAGTTCCTGTTTGATGTTGCCGTAGCTGGTGTTGAGCTCGTATGACGCACCAGGCTTCACAAGTTTGAAGGTCACGCTAAGGATGATGAACCGGTCTTTCCCTTCACGCTTGAAGAAGCTTTCGCGATAGCCAAAGTTGCATGCCGTGCGATCGAAAGTGACCACCTCGCCATCTTCGATCCGCAAGGCTTCCAGCGAATCGAACGTGTCCTTGATCTCCACGCCGTACGCCCCGATGTTCTGCATGGGAGCAGCGCCCACCTTGCCGGGGATCAGCGAAAGATTCTCGATACCCGCATAGCCCTGATCCACAGAATGCAGCACCAGATCATGCCACACCACCCCGGCACCGGCCTTCACCCACACATGCGTTTCATCCTCCCGCACCACATCAATGCAGGGGATCTCGTTCAGCATCACCAGCCCGTGGAAATCCTGCGTGAATAGGATGTTGCTGCCACCGCCCAGCACCAGCCGTGGCTTGTCCGCAAGCTCTGGCGCCTGCAATAGCTGTCGTGCTCCATGCGCACTGCCAAAGCGCGCGAGAAGATCGGCCCGCACGGAGATCCCGAATGTGTTGTAAGGTTTGAGGTCTACGTTGCGCTGGAGGAGCATGGGCGGTCCCTTCTCTATGGTACTGCAAAACGACAGGGATGTGCAAGTTTAGTGGACACCTTCAGTGGACACTGAAGGGTCTCATAAGACTGATCAGCTAACGGATGTGAACAGCCCCTATTTTAGTAGGAGATGGATCGCTTCGAAATGTTCAGAACGTTCTTGATAACGACGATGTTCATCCTGTGGACCTCGTCGATCTGCGCCCAATCTGTAGATACGGTGTATCATACAGATAGGGACAGGCGCTATGAGTACAGCATTGTTACGCGAGACCGGAAGGGTAGGATCCACGGTACAGTGCACAGCTATGGCCGGCATGGGCAACTCATGCGATCCGCCGAATATGAAAAAGGAAATTTGCACGGTACTGATACTCACTACTTCCCAAATGGGCAGGCTAGCATGAAGGCCCCGTATGTGAACGGCAAGATCCATGGCACATCGTATTTATACCATCCGAATGGAATGGTGGCATGGATCAAAGGATATAAGAACGGAAAGCTCGATGGCGAAAGGATCGCACGCGATAGTTCCGGAACTTTAATGGAGGGTGAGCATGTATTCCAGATAGCCCCATACAGCAATGTATCGATGAAGGTGACATGCATCAACGGCCGCCCGCACGGAAGTTTCAGTGCCGTTCACCCGAATGGAAAGGTGAGCTTCACCGGCCGTTATGAAATGGGTATTCCTGATGGAGATTACATCTACTACAACTGGAATGGGCAGGTGGACCGGGTGGATGAATACAGGAACGGGAAGTTCATTCGGACACGTAAAAGGTGATACGCCGCTCAGGACCGGTTGGATCAACACCTTCGGCTGTGGTTGGAATGCCTGGGCGGGATCCTGTCAGGGCGTTGGGGAGCCCGTCCTGAGCGGAGTCGAAGGGCCTGCAGATCCTCCCTGCGGTCCGGGGTTTTCCGGCTGCGCCACTTTCGCTGTTTTTGGGCTTAACCCGTAGTTCTGTGCACAGATCAATGGGCTCAAATTCCTAATTGCAGTCTAAACGACCACTGGTTCCGGCAACTTTGCTTTTACACCTATTCCATCGAGGAGCCGTATGATCTTATCGGCGTTGCAGCGGTTACTGAAACGTTCCTCCAAGATCTCCGTGCGGCGTTCCCATGAACGGCCATTAGCTTCTTTACCCATGCAGGCGAGGATGGCTTCGCGCATGGCTTCGGGGCGGTCGTGTACGTGGCAGAGGTCCTCCAGGCCAGTGCCTTCCACCATGGGGGTGTTGCATACGACGTGGCGGCCGGTGAAGAGGCAGAGCAAGAGTTTGAGCTTGATGCCGGTGCTCTGGAATGTGGGCAGCACGTTGACCTGTGCTTCACGCACGAGTCGGTGGATCTCTTCGGTGCTGATGTTCTCGCGCAACTCGATGTTCCTGGCGCGGGCCACTTCGCGGCGCAGTTCTTTGCTGGCGTTGCTACCGGCGATGATCAGCTTGGTGGGCAGTCCATTGAAGACCTCCCGCACGAGGTAGAGCGCCGCCTGATCGTTCTCGGGTACGGAGAGGGCGCCGTGGTAGAGGGCGTAGCTGCCGCGGCCTTTGGGAATGGTGACGTGCTGCGAGGTGTGGAAGGCCGGCACGTGCTCCACGTTGCGGTAGAGGCGCGCGAAGTATGCCTGATCCTTGGGCGAGATGGCGAGGACATGCTGTGCGTGGGCGAGCACCTGTTCGAATTTCTGGAGCTTCCGCGCTTCGTTGAGGAAGTAGGTGCGGCGGAAGGCGTTGCTCTCGGCCTTGGCGAGCGATGCATAGTAATCGTGCTCCACGTTGTGGGCGCGCACGAGTTTCAGGCGGTGCCGGAGCCGCTCATCGGTGAGGTAATAGCAACTGTGCAGGCCTTCGAAGAGGATCGGGTACTGATCTTGCAAAAGCCGCTGCATGAGCTGATCGCCACGACGGCTTACGACCATGTATGGCAGGCCGCTGAAGAGCTGATGCTTCCCGAGTTTGCGCGGATAGTAATATACCTCTGCGCAACATTGGGCGAGATCCGGTGCTACGGCACGGCCATACTGGAAGCAATGCAAATGGATCTTTACGCCCAGCTGCGCCAGCGCACGCACCTTGAAATGCACGTCGATGACGCCACCATAGCTAGGGGGCGACGGTACATCGAAGGAGACGATATGCAGGTGGTGTTCAGCCAAGTCTTTGGAAAATACCCTTCAGCGCCTCCTTCTCACGTTCTCCATCCAGTGAATTGGCGGCGAAAATAGCGTTTTGGCGCAAGGCGGTCCGGCGGGCGGGGTTGATCATCAACTCCTTTACGTGGCTTGCGATGGTTTGCGGATCTGGCGTCGGTATGATGATGCCGGCATCATAGCGGCGCACGATGGCGGCTACTTCTGGCAGATCGGTGGCTAATACCGGGATGTGTGCCCTGAAATAGTCGAACAGTTTGTTGGGCAGGCTGAAGCGGTAGTTGAGGTTCGTATCCTTGTCGAGCGAGAGCCCCAGATCGGCGTTTCGGGTGTACTGCATCATCTCAACGTAGGGCATTCTATCGATAAGACGCACGCGGTCCTGCAAACGCTGCCCGGCGATCATTTGCTGCAGCACTGGCCACGTATCGCCACCGCCCACGATGAGCAGGTAGGCTTCCGGTAGGTAAGCCATGGCCTGCACCGCCTCCTCACCACCCCGCTGCACGTTGATACCGCTGCCCTGCAGGATGAGGATGAATTTGTCTTCAGGGAGGCCGAGTTGTTTTCGGGAGCCGAGCGGGCCCAGATCGCGGTGCATCGGTATGTTTCGGATGACGTTGATCGTGACATTCCTGCCCTGGAGCTGAGGGTAACGCTGGTGGTAAGCCTGCGCGA
>JAEZCB010000268.1 GCA_023412755.1 Bacteroidota bacterium | reverse complement strand
CCAACTTCGCCGCCTGTTCCGCGGTTGAATGAGCGGTCTCCCTGGCGCGAGCCTCCAGCATCCGCGTGATTGTGGCCTCATTGTAAAGCAGGTCCACGTTCCTGATGAAGGGGATCAACTCTTCATTGTAAGCGGTATCCGAACAATAGGCGTACGCCCGCACGGGGGCGGGATCCGTTGTGAGCGCTTCATTCTTGTAGCTGGTGCCATCAGGGAACACCAGATCCTCTCCCTGTTTCACTGCGGTCCTCTTGAAGTGGGGGATCACTGGGAGCATCTCTTTGCGCAGGTTCCTTGGGGCCGGCCTCTCGCGAAAAACGAACCCTGTGCAGGCTATGCGATGCTTCAACGCCAGTGTGGCCACTACCACGCGCGTATCCTCAAGCACCACCACTCCATTGGCCGGGATCAGCGGATGGAAGTGCAATGGATAACGCAGGTATGTGCCGGATACCTGTAGTTGGAGGTCGATGATCTCCTTCAGTTCCCGCGCGGCATGCACATGAAGGGGCGCCTTCCTGCCCATCAGGTGCATGCTGCTGATCAGTCCCACCAGCCCCAGGTAATGATCGCCGTGCAAGTGGCTGATGAAGACATGTTCGATACGATGGAAGTTCACCCCCGCCTCCCGCAAGCGTTCCTGGGTGCCTTCGCCACAATCGATCAAGTAGAGCGCTTCATGTATGTTGAGGAGTTGCGCAGTGGGATACCGGCCGCGTGCCGGCAATGCCGCCCCAGTGCCCAATGTGGTGACTTCGAATCTTCTGAACACCATGGAAGAGAAAAGCCCCGTCCTACAGCGGGCGGGGCTTCATCAAAGTTAGATCCAGCAGTCCGTTCAACGGTGAAGTATCATCCGGCCGGTAAAGGTTTCCTTGTTGGTCTCGATCTTATACAGATAAACACCTTCAGGAAGATGGCCACCATCAAAATTGACCTTGTTCACACCGCCTTTTCCGTTGATACGCGTCTTCCATAGCTCATCACCAAGCAGGTTGAACACACGCACATCGACTTCAGCGGCCTTGCCCAATTCGAATTCGAAGGCCGTTCTCGCGGTGAATGGATTTGGCACATTGCGCACCTCGCCCAAACCCGGTGCGATCGGCCCACCTACGGACAAGCCATCGGTAACGATAATGCGGTAGCCGGTGAACGAATGTTCCTCACTCACCACGTTACCAAGGAAGAAACCGTACCCGATCACATCCAACGTAAGTTCGAAAGTGCCTGTCTGCAACGGAACGCCGGTAATGATGCCACAACCCAATAGGGACGGCAGGTAGGTACAGTTCGCCGGTGTCTGCGAGTTGCAGGCATAGGTCAACCCCGGTGGCAGTCCGGTGATCCCTTCGAAGTGCACCGAATCCAATGGGAGTGCCGGCAGGCCAAGCTCACCTGCATTCGTGGGAACGATCAGGTCCAGTTGCTGGGTGTAATTCTGGCCCAGATTCGCCGGGGCGAAGTTGGTGGTGGTATCGGGCCACACACCATACACACTATCGGTGTAAAGTGGATCAGGCGTGCACTGGGCGCCAACGCCGCCAGCCAATACCAGTAAGATGAGTGCGAGTATGTTTCTTATCATGGAACGGTCATTTACCGTTGTTCACATCCTTTTCGATCTCCTCCATGTAAAGCAGATCCACGGCTTCATTTTGTGTGGGTGTGATGGAGAGTACGCTCTCCAACTGGGAGATCTGCACGAGTTTCTGCACCGGTTCCTGCAAGCCGCAGACCACGAGTGTCCCGTTCACGCTTTTACACAGGCGGTTGGCCACGAGCAAGGCACTTAGTCCGGATGAATCACAATACCGGGTATTGGAGAGGTCGATGATCACATTGCGCACGCCGGTCTTGTTCAAATAGACCAATTCGCTCTTCATCTCGGGCGCGCAAGTGGTATCCAACTTGTCCACATTGCTGGTCACCAGCGTGTAGCGGCCTTTATCCTCTATCGTGAAGTTCATGTGCCTTTGGGCTTCCGGTCAAAGATAATCAGCGGCCCGATCCCACAAAGCAGCCGGTGCCGGGTATCTCTTAAACAGCGGCCCGTGGGATCCCTGCCGCAAGTAGATAAAGCACGGCCATGCGGATAGCCACCCCGTTCTGCACCTGATCCAAAATGATGCTATTGGCATGATCGGCCACCTGGCTGGTGACCTCCACCCCCCGGTTGATCGGACCGGGATGCATGATCACCACCTCCTTGCCAATGCGCTGATATCGGGCCAGATCGAGTCCATAGAGCATGGCGTACTCGCGCAGGCTGGGGAAGTTGGCGATGCCGTCGCCGCCCTGCCGCTCCATCTGTATGCGCAGCATGTTGGCCACATCGCACCAGGCCAAAGCCTTGTCCAGGTCGTATTCCACCTTCACGCCAAGTGTATGGATGTACCGCGGGATCAGGGTGGAAGGGCCGCAAAGCATCACCTCGGCGCCCAGCTTTTGCAGGCAGAAGATGTTGCTGAGCGCTACGCGACTGTGCAGGATATCTCCTACTATAAGCACCTTCACCCCCTTAACCTTCCCAAGTTTTTCCCTGATGCTGTAGGCATCCAGCAGCGCCTGGGTGGGATGTTCGTGGGTGCCATCACCGGCGTTCACGATACGGGCATCCACGTGGCGGCTCAGGAACATGGCGGCGCCGGGATCGGGATGCCGCATCACCACCATGTCCACCTTCATGGCGAGTATGTTGTTCACCGTATCCACCAGCGTTTCACCCTTGCTCACACTACTGCCGCTGGCGCTGAAGTTGATCACATCGGCACTGAGCCTTTTTTCAGCCAGTTCAAAGCTGATGCGGGTGCGGGTGCTGCTCTCAAAGAAGATGTTGGCGATCGTGATATCGCGTAGAGATGGGACCTTCTTGATCGGGCGGTTCAGGATCTCTTTGAAGCCATCGGCGGTGCGGAAAATGAGCTCGATATCCGCTGCGCCGAGATCCTTGACCCCCAACAGGTGTTCGGTGCTCAGCTGTTCGATCATACCGCTCCTGAAGGTTTTGCCCAGCGTGATGATCCTCGCTCATCACCCTCCGACACATGGAGCAGCACACGGTCCTCTCCATCGCTCTCCCTCCACTCCACCGTTACATGTTGCCCGGCTATACTGTCCACTTTGCGGCCCACATAATCGGGTTGGATGGGGAGCTCACGGCTGAAACGCCTGTCCACCAGCACCAGCAACTGCACCCCGGCGGGGCGGCCGAAAGCGAGCAGAGCATCGAGGCCAGCGCGGATCGTGCGGCCGGTGAAAAGCACATCATCCACCAGGATCACCTTGCGGCCATCCAGCGGAAAATCGAGTTGTGTGCTGAAGGGTGAAGGCGGAGTGGCACGGTGCCGGAAATCATCCCGGTGGAAGGTGATGTCCAGCTCGCCGTACTTGAGCTTTTCTTCCTTGAGTATGGCGCGTAATTCCTGCCGAAGCCGCCGCGCCAGTTCCACTCCTCGTGGCTGCAACCCGATGAGCGCGGTGCCCTCCAGATCGCCGTGATCCTCTATCAATTGGTGGCAAAGCCGGTTTATGGTAAACCCGAAGGCTTTGCTACCGAGAATGGGGACCGGCCGCATCGGCGGCGAAGATAGGTGGCTGGGTCGAAAAGCTTTCATGCGGCTGGGCACACACGCAGAAAGCCCGGCTCTCGCCGGGCTTCGCACTAGGACATATAGGCGGCGCTTATTCGCCCTCGCCTTCTTCTTCGTTCTTCTTCGCCTTCGAAGCGCGCTCGGTGTTCTCCATCTGGCTCTTCAGGTTGCTCAGCACGCTGAGGTCGCCGAGGGTGCTCTTTTCCACCTTCTCGTTCACGCTCTTCACGCTGGCTGAAGAACCACCTTCTTTGCGGCCACCGCGCTTGGCTGGTGCTTCCACCGGCTCCTCACCTTCCTCGAAGGTGCGGGTGTGGCTCAACACGATGCGGCGGGCCTCAGCGTTGAACTCCAGCACCATGAACGGCAGCTTCTCTTCAACATTGGCCTTGCTGCCGTCCTCCTTCTTCAGGTGTTTGGCGGTAACAGTACCTTCAACACCATAAGGCAGGCTCACGATGTAGTTCTGGCCGCTGCGGCCGGTGATGGTACCCTCATGCACGCTGCCCGGGGTGAACACACCGGCGAACACATCCCATGGGTTCTCTTCCACCTGCTTGTGGCCGAGGCTCAGGCGGCGGTTCTCCTTGTCCACTTCCAGGACCATCACTTCGATCTCGTCACCCACGTTGCAGAACTCGCTCGGGTGCTTGATGCGCTTGGTCCAGCTGAGGTCGCTGATGTGGATCAATCCGTCCACACCCTCCTCCAGCTCGGCGAAGATGCCGA
>JAEZCB010000256.1 GCA_023412755.1 Bacteroidota bacterium | reverse complement strand
CCTCCAGCCTCACCTTCCTGAAATACAGATCCCCAATGCCCAGATGAAGATCGCTGTTCATACTATCCAAGGAAATCGCCCGGTTCCAATCGTTGACCGCCAGATGGAGGCTATCACGCTGTTCGTTGAGGAGCGCCCGCTCCGCGAAGAGGTTGGCATTCCGTGGTGATGCAAGGATCTCTCGCTCAAGTTCGGCCATCGCCGCACCTGGTCCTGTACCTTGATCATCACCGGGAACGGCCTTGCCATTTCCTCCACAGGAAGCCAGGAGTAGCAGGGAGAGGGTGAAGAGAATGGAAGGGATCGTCTGCATCGATTCAAAAACGAAGACCCCGGCGCACTCCTCGCCGGGGCCTTCAAATTTAGCGGGTGACAGTGATCAGGCCGTTACCGGAGCTTCGGTACCAGCCACCGCTTCTTTGATCTTGTGCTCGAGCTCCTCGCACAATTCAATGTTATCATCCAGCAATTGGCGCACCATGTCGCGGCCTTGTCCCAGCTTGTTGTCCATGTAGCTGAACCAGCTGCCGCTTTTCTTGATGATGCCCATTTCCACACCCATGTCGATGATCTCACCGGTCTTGCTGATGCCTTTGCCGAACATGATGTCGAACTCGGCTTTCCGGAACGGCGGTGCCAGCTTGTTCTTCACCACTTTCACCTTCGTACGGTTGCCAGTGACATTCTCACCCTCCTTGATCTGGGTGGAGCGGCGGATATCCAGGCGGATGCTGGAATAGAACTTCAACGCATTACCACCTGTGGTGGTCTCGGGATTACCGAACATGACGCCGATCTTCTCTCGCAGCTGGTTGATGAAGATGCAGCAGCAACCGGTCTTCCCAATGGTGCCTGTGAGCTTGCGCAACGCCTTGCTCATGAGGCGGGCCTGCATGCCCACGGCGCTGTCGCCCATCTCACCTTCGATCTCGGCGCGCGGGGTTAGGGCCGCGACACTGTCCACAACAAGCAGATCTATGGCACCCGAACGGATCAGATTATCCGCGATCTCCAGCGCTTGTTCGCCATTGTCCGGCTGGCTGATCAGCAGATTTTCGGTATCCACACCAAGTGCTTCAGCATAAAAACGATCGAAGGCATGCTCCGCATCGATGATGGCCGCGATGCCACCAAGCTTCTGCGCCTGGGCGATCGCATGGATCGCCAGGGTGGTCTTACCGGAAGACTCCGGACCGTAGATCTCTACGATACGGCCCTTGGGAAATCCTCCCACGCCAAGTGCAAGGTCCAGCCCGATGCTGCCGGTGGGGATCACCTCCACCTGCTCTACGGCATCGTCGCCCAGTTTCATGATGGCACCTTTCCCGAAGGTCTTCTCCATCTTGTCCATCGTAAGCTGCAGGGCTTTCAGCTTCTCCTTGTTGATCTCGGCCATTGTGTTGTTGGTGGTTTTTCTTTTTGGGTGGTGGATCAGGTATGTTCCAATACCTGGCCAGCATGTTCCTTGGTGTCCACGTCACGGATGATCCGTTCTATCCTTCCGTGTTCATCGATCAAGAACGTTGTACGGATCACTCCTTCGTATTCGCGGCCCATGAATTTCTTTGGACCCCATACGCCGTAGGCTTTCGCTGTCTCCTTCTGCTCATCCGCAAGAAGCCGGAAAGGCAGATCGTACTTACGTATGAAGTTCCGGTGTTTTCGTGGGGTATCCGGACTTACGCCGAGCACATCCAGCCCGCTGGACCTGAGCTTTTCGTGTTCATCACGCAAGCTGCATGCCTGGGCGGTACATCCTGGTGTATCGTCCTTGGGGTAAAAGTACAATACCAACTTCCTGCCAGCATGATCCTTCAACGAGACCGGCTGGCCATCCTGGTCCACCCCGTGTAGTTCGGGTGCCTTATCACCTTCCTTGAGCATGGCGCAGAGGTTGACGGATTTTCTGTCGGATAGCTGACGCACAAATAAGCAAGCTGCCGGTGGATCGCCAAATTTTCCGTCGAAAAAAGTTTTAAACATCTCTACTTTTAGCCTCACCTGTCAAACGCGTGACCTTAGACCAATTACTCCACATCCCCCACCTGGAAGCCAGGATCATGGCCGCCTCGGTGAAATGGTATTATGGCTGGTGCCTGGCGTTGGTCCTTTCCCTGGCAAGCCTCTTTCTGGCATGGCCCTGCTACGAATGTTTCGATAGCGAATTCATCGCATGGAAGGTCGTGATGCTGAAGGCCGAACAGCCGCTGCATACCCTGGATCACATAGAGCCGCAAAGCTGGCTGTCCAAAAAGGTCTTTCGGCTGAGTGTTCCGGTGCTTATCGGCCTGCTGCACTTGAAGCCTTTTGGTGCGATGGTTCTGCAATATGTGGTGGGCTACCTGCTGATCCATTTCATCTACCGGCTATCGCGCCGGGTGCTCCAGGATCCCGTGTCGGCCACCTACCTCACCGCTGGAATGACCTTCCTGTATTTCGGGCGCACGGCCTTTGTCGATGTGCAACATCTCTGGTTCGATGCTTTCGCCTATTTCTTCCTTGTCCTGGCCATGTATGCCCGATCATCCTGGTCCATATTCCTCTTCGCCACGGCCGCCGCCTGGACAGATGAGCGAGCCTTCATGGCACTGGGCATTGTCTATTTCTTCCACCAACTAACACAGAAGAACAGTGGGCCTGTGCGAATGCTGGATCTACTACGACCTGGCAAAAATGGAATGTTCGTATTGCTTTCCATCGCCGCCTATCTGGCGTTACGCGGATACCTCACCCACTTCCATGGCATGAGCATATCCACATATGCCGCGGAACCCAAATACCTGCGCATCACCCTGCCATATATTCCCATTGCAACGTGGACCTTCCTGGAGGGCTCATGGCTTCTATACGTTGTGGCGGTGTTCAGCGCATTCCGCAGAAGGGAGCATTTTCTGCTCCTGGCTTTTCTGCTGGTGATCGCCGCGGCCATGCTGATCTCCGGATCCGTTGCGGATCTTACCCGGAGTGGTTCCTACGTGGTGCCCATCATTTTTGTGCTGATCATGTACCTGAGACATATGCTCCCGGCACCACCATTACGGCGCCTGATACTGGTGGCCGCGGCCATATCCCTTCTGTTTCCCTCCACTTTCGTGTGCACCGACTGGCCCATGTACTGGTGGTTCAGGTGGCCATTGCCAGTAGAAGGAGCAAGGCATCTCTTGGATGCGATCGCCGTTCGGTACGGTGCAGGTTGAAGCTATGAATGACCTACGGTCGAAGTTTGAACAGCTTCACGGCATTCTTCCACATGATCAGCTCCTTTTTCTTTTCATCCAGGTCAAGCTGCTCCATGAACCGGATGTATGAACTCATGCTGGAGATGGGCCAATCGGTTCCGAATAATAAGTACTCCGGCTCTCCGGCGTAGAGCATCATCTCCTCCAATTGATTCTTCATGTACTTCTCGAACCTGTCTGTGAAATCCCCGAGCACCAATCCGGAGATATCGGCATAAACGTTCTTGTTCTTGTATACCACTTCCATACAATCGGTGATCCACGGGTTGCCCACATGGCAGATCACGATCTTCAGTTCCGGATTATCCACCGCCACATCATCTATATGTATCGGGTGTGAGTAGCGGATCTTACCAGTGGGTGAATAGGTATCACCCGAATGGAACATCACCGGCACATCATATTCGACCGCCAGATCGTATACCACCTGCAAACGTTTATCATGTGGGTAGAAAGGCTCATACCCAGGGTATAACTTCAAACCTTTTACCAAGCCCTCCTTGAGATAGTCACTGATCTCCCGAAGATCCTTCTCCTTATAGTTGATGTAACTTATGCCAGCCACCACATGGATGTGATCCCGATCCCGGGTGGCCTCGATCACGGATCGTGTGCTAGGGCGATGCGGCGTTACTTTATAGGATGTGAGCACCAAGGCCATGTCGATGCCATTCTTGCGCATGTTGCCCTCCAGGTCGTCCAGGCATTCATCAATGGATGAAACCCGTTCTTCATGATAGTTGTTCAGATGGGTGTGTACGTCTATGATCATCAATGCTATTATGAACTTCTAAGATAGAATGATGACCTCCCCCATATCGAAGTTCGTAGGTTGCGGCCGGAGTATGTGGTGGTGGATACAGGCATATGCGTTCCAGGCGGTCGTTCCTTGCCTGCTGCTTCTGCATGGTTGCGGCACGGAAGCGCCAACGGCCGTTTCCCTGCCACCGCCAGAGCGGTTGTACATTACCGTTTTGGACCATCTGGATCCCGAATGGCCCGGCCGTGGACGCGACATTTTCGATACCATCGCACAGCACCGCGCCATGGCCTATGGTCTTATTCTTTCGGCAGAATGCAACAGGATCCGCCGATCTTCGGAGCAGGGGCATACGTCATACATGGAGGCATGTACCCGGTGGTTGCTTGCAAACAGCGACATGGACCAGGATGGAATACATGGTTTTGGCCTGGCCGATCCCTGGGATGCCTTCCAGGACCAAAGCGTCAATACGGCCCACCATGAATACACCATAACCAGCAGTATCGCCATCATGGGGTTGCTGGATATGCTGGAACTGGGGCCGGATACCGACATGCGATCGGACATTCTACGGGTGGTGCGGCTTTGCATTGGACCATACATGGATCCCATGCATGATTCACCGGCTGGTATTCCTGCTTATTCCCTTGCCACTGAAGATGCCCGGTACGATGTTTTCAACCCGGCGGTGATGATCGCCGGACAAATGATGCGTTTCAGTACGCTACTGCCACCTGGTGCGGAACGTGACTCACTTCGCCAGAGGGCTACCGGCATTATGAAAGTGGTGCAGAGCCACCATCTTCGTGATCCGCAGGGTTTCATCTATTGGAACTATGGTGCTCAGGAACCCCTTCAGCGTCCGAATGACCTGGTGCATGCCGCCTATATGGTGGAAGGCATGCGCGCCTATCTCCGCCATGGCGGAGATCTTGATCTGGAATGGAGCGAGATCACCGGCCACCTTTATTCCTTCAGAAAAGATGATGAATGGTTCGAGTATCCACAGATCGCCAGGCGGTTCAAAGGTGCGCGCCCAAGGCTTTGGGCCCTGGGCATGCTCATGTACGCTCTGGCACAGGAAGGCGATCATGCAAGCATAGATGATACACTGCTTCCCCAGTTGGCCCAATACCATGATGGAGAAGGTCATTTTCGATTCAAAGTAGATGATGATCGCCGCCTCGTTCGGCATGATGCGCACCTGCTTTTAGGCTTGAGCCACCATCTTTTCAGAATGAACGATCAGGCAGGGCGATGAAGGAACTGCTGTCTCGCCGGTACATATCCTACGCCATGTTCATAGTGGTACCACTGGTCTTCACCTTCATCATCATCCTTACCAGTTATACCAACCACAATAGTTGGTGGATCGAACTGCTCAGCTTTTTCGTACCCTTTATTCTCCTGGGTGTGTTCATGCTCCTGCTCGGATGGCTTCTCATCAGGCCAGGATGGAGGTTTTTGTGGCTTCCGCTGCTGGCTCTTGCGGTGTCCGTAGAGCCTCTGAATGCCACACTCGCCCTTAACCCTTCACGTGCGATCACCGGTGATGAAGTGCGGGTGATGAGCTTCAATGCCGCATTGTTCAGTCCTTACCGGCCGTCCACCTTGCAAAGTGATCCCGGTGTCTTCAACTCCTTCTATACCTATCTGCGGAACAATGAGCCCCCGGACATCCTCTGCATCCAGGAATTCTTCCACAGTGTGCGCGAGGATCGCGAACTCACTGCCGACTCCATCCGCTCCCTGGGCAGCTATTCCCATTTCTACACCAATCCCCTGCACAACAAGAAGTATGATGGCCTTATCGGCGTCATCACCTTCTCGAAATATACCATATTGAACAGTGGCAAATTGGACATCGGCCATTTCCAGACCAATAATGGCCATTGGATCGATATCGTGAGCGGCTCGGACACCATCAGGGTATTCAATGTGCAGCTTCGCTCCATGAGCATACGCTTGACCCGCCGCCCGGGCCATACTTTGATCGCTGACATCGCTTACAACGTACGTGAAATATATGGGCGGCTGAAAATGGGCTATTACCTGCGTCAGCAGGAAATGGAACTCATCGAAAAAGCGCTCAACGCCAGTCCTTATCCAAGGGTGATATGCGCAGACCTGAACGCGTTACCTTATTCCCAAACATACCAGAGACTGAAGCGCAAGTATCACAATGCATTTGAGCGCCGTGGATCCGGCTTTGGCTTTACCTATCACCAATTCCCCTGGTTCATACGCATAGACAATCAGTTCTTCGATCCAGATCTCAAGGTCAGCTATTTCAAGACCTTGGATCATATCCACGTGAGTGATCACTATCCGGTGGAGGCTGGATACCTGCTAGAATAGCAGAAGCGGCCGATGGAGGGTCAATTCGCGCCATCCGCCCTGCGAACCCGCGGCTCACTTGCAGTTTACATGAACTCCAACTCCTTCGAAGCAAGGGGCGGGTAGCAATTTCCACTCATGCTTCCGCGTTCATCATTCCCATTTCACATTCAGCCTTTATCGGCAGGGGGAATGTAAATGTAGAAGGGGAATGTAGAATGTAAAAGGGCCGCCTTGGTGCGACAGTACCTTTGCATTCCCTTGGAGACCGCCGCCCCACTTGCCGAACGCATGCGCCCCAACTCACTCGATGAGGTGGTTGGCCAGCAGCATCTTGTCGGTCCGGATGGCATTCTGCGCAAAGCGCTCGCCGGTGGAATGCTGCCGAGCATGATCCTGTGGGGCCCGCCGGGCGTGGGAAAAACAACGCTCGCGCGTTTGATCGCCAAGGATCTCGATCGGCCCTTCCATACGCTAAGCGCGATCAGCAGCGGCGTGAAGGATGTGCGCGAAGTGATCGAAAAAGCCGGCGGCAGCGGACTGTTCTCGCGCGCGGCTGTGCTGTTCATCGATGAGATCCACCGCTTCAGCAAATCGCAGCAGGATTCACTGTTGGGCGCGGTGGAAAAAGGCACCATCACACTGATAGGCGCCACCACCGAGAACCCGAGTTTCGAAGTGATCAGC
>JAEZCB010000249.1 GCA_023412755.1 Bacteroidota bacterium | reverse complement strand
GAACAATGAAGTTTATGTGTGCGGACAGAGTTTCAGCACGGACCTGCCAACAACGGCAGGCGCGTACCAACCAGCTACAGGAGGTGGCCAGGATGGATTTATCGCAAGATTCAATGCCAACGGTGGCCAACTCCTTTCCTCCACCTACTTCGGCACCGCCAGTATGGACAGGCCCTATTTTCTGGATACGGATTCTGAGGACAACATCTGGATCTACGGCCAGACAATGGGGTCTATGCCCATTCAACCCGCGGATGTATATGGTGAAACGGGGGGCACCATCTTCCTGGCCAAATTCGATCCGGACCTTGCCCAACTGCTACTATCCACCGCCTTTGGCTTCTCAAACAGTACAGCGCTCACACCAGTGGCGTTCCTGGTGGACCGCTGCGATAAGATCTATGTTTCCGGCTACGATGCCACATGGTCCGATCTACCCACCACAAGCGATGCACTACAGACCGGCGGGGCGTTCTACCTGGCCGCATTCGATGTGGATATGTCCGGCCTTGTTTTCGCCACGCACTATGGAGGGAACCACGTGGATGGTGGTACAAGCCGGTTCGATAAGAATGGGATCGTTTACCAGGGTGTTTGTGCCAGTGGCAACAGTATGCAGACCGTGCCATGGGCCTATGCCCAGTCCCAATCCACAGGATGGGATATCGGGGTGTTCAAGATCGACTTCCAAGTGGCTGGAGTTAACGCCGCAGGTGCAAGTCCCGTGAACCAGGGATGCGCACCCATCGATATCCAATTCAGCAACACCAGCACCGGCACTTACTGGCTGTGGGACTTTGGTGATGGTACACCTCCCGTCGAAGCCTTTGAACCTTCCCATCTGTATACCGAGGCCGGCTCGTACACCATCACTCTGATCGCCGCGGATAGCATGACCTGCAACATCGCCGATACCGCGTACTTCGAGATCGAGATCGGTGAAGCAGTGGATATCACGGCATCCTTCATCAGTGATCAGGATCCGGGTTGCAGCGATACGGAGGTGAGTTTCACCAATACCAGCAATGGTGGATCGATGGAATTCATTTGGGACATGGGTGATGGCACCATCTACAACGACACCAATGTGACGCATACCTATAGTGGCCCCGGTGAATATGAAGTGCAGCTGCTGGTGAACGATCCCTCTGGTTGCAGCGCATCGGCCGAAACGAGCCAGGCGATCACCGTGGTGCTGGACGCTGTGGTAGTGGAGGCTGCGGCTGATGTGGTGCCCCCCGCACCTTGCGGCGACATGACGGTCCACTGCACCAACAGCAGCACCGGTGTGGACCCCACGTTCCAGTGGGTCATGGGCGATGGAACCATCATTGATGGAGAACTCGATAGCTATACGTATTCCGGCCCTGGTATCTATACCATCCTCTTCATCGCCAACGATCCGCAGACTTGCAACCTCTCGGATACTTTGAGTTGGGAAGTGGAGATCCAGGGTTCGGCGGAGGCGGAACTCATGTTCGAGGTTGAACTGGAGCAGGAGTGTGCCACCGGCATCGTACATACCATCAACCTCAGCACCGGTGGCGATCTGGAATACCACTGGGATATGGGTGATGGGACGGCCTATGATGGATTCGAGGCCGATCACACCTATCTGGCATCGGGGTATTATATGATCACACTTACAGCCACGGACCCCATGGGATGCGCGGACCCGGTGCCCTATTACGTCCCTGTGTGGGTGGGCGAACCAACACCGGTCACCGTCGGCTTCTTCGCCGAACTGGAATTGGATTGCGATGGGGCATACCTCACTGCCACGAATTACAGCGGAGGTGATAACATAGCCTTCCAATGGTCATTCGGTGATGGGGCGACCTCGACCGATATGAATGTGGAGCACACATACTCCGGCGGCGGTGAAATGGTGCTTCAGCTTGTGGTCACGGATCTGGATGGCTGCCATCCGAATGACACCCTTGAGCAGGTCTTGTTCATCCCATCGAACATCATCGACCCTTCATTCGATCATGTGTTGATGGATAATTGTAATGGCGGCCAGTTCATTGGTCAGACATTGAACGCAGGCGCTGTAGACTATACCTGGTACATGGGCGATGGGACCATTTATACCGGTACTTATGTGGACCATCAGTACACGGCGGAGGGCGAATTTGAAGTGATGGTGGTGGCGGAGGATCCCAATGGCTGTGGCAGCGATACGGCGTACACCGCAGTGCAGGTGCTGTTGCCCACGCTCATGCAACTGTCATTCGACATGGTGGAGCATTTCGAATGCGGGCAGTTAACGGTGACGTGCAACAGCACCAGCATCGGTGACGACCTGGTCCATATATGGTGGACGAGTGACGATTCCTCCTACTACGGGCCGTCGATGGAACATACGTTCACCGAACCCGGTGAGTATGAGATCCGCTTCTATGGGATGGATCCCATGGATTGCTCCGGTCCGGATTCAGTGGTGGTGACCGTTACAGTGGAACCTTTGGTACCGTTGAACGCGGACATCATTTCCAATGTGGAGCAGACCTGTGATGGTACCATTGCCAACTTGGAAGTGCAAAATGAGAATACAGACGCTGAGGTGGTATGGGACATGGGCGATGGTAGCGTCTACAACACCGCTGCCGTGGAACATGTGTACACCACTGCTGGCGACTACACCGTACAACTCACTGTATCCGATGTGAGCGGATGCCAGGATCCCATCATAACGGAATTATCCATTGACGCCACACCACCACCGATCCTTACAGCTGCTTTCGACATGGATAGCACGGCTTCCTGCGGTACCGTTGATGTGGTGCTCATGAATACATCCACTGGAATGCCTGTACAGATGGTATGGGACATGGGCAACGGTGATCAACTTACCGGAGAAGCGGTCGCCTACACGTATGATCAACCCGGTACATATACCATCACATTCACCGTAACGGATCCCGGGACCTGCAATGGCGTTGATTCTGCTTACGCGACCATAACAGTGGAGCCAGTGGCGGAATTCGCTGCATCCTTTGATCTGGTGCAGGAGGGAGATTGTGGCCAGTTGCAGGTGGAATGCACCAATACCAGCACAGGCAACGCTATGGATATCCTTTGGGAGATGGGGGATGGGAGCAGCTATGACACCAACGATGCCGAGCACCTGTTCACCGAGCCCGGAACCTACACCATTTTGCTGCTGCTAAGTGATCCCAGTGGCTGCGTACCCACCGATACCGCGGCCATGGTGGTGGAAGTACCCGCACCATTCCCCGTATCGGCCAGCATGTTGGTGGAACAGACGGATGATTGCTCCGAAATGCGTGTGGATTGCTTCAACAACAGCGGGGGCATGGGCTTCCAGTGGACATGGGATATGGGCGATGGTACCCAATACCAATCCTTCGAAACATCGCATATTTATGCTGCACCGGGCACATATACGATCACTTTGATGGTGACGGATACGGTCTGCGGGCAGCAGGATCTGCAGGTCACCACCATCACCGTTACCGATGGTGTGCCCATTGTGGAGCTATCATCACCCGTACTGTGTGAAGGTGGTTCCGTGGTGATCGATGCGAGTGCTACACCCGGTAGCTACAGCTGGAGCAACGGCTCCACCGATCACAGCATCATCGTTGATTCACCGGGTACCTACTCAGTGACCGTGGAGGGCGTGGATGGCTGCACAGGAACGGCCGAAGTGATCGTTCCGGAAGGTGCTTCCTTCGAATTCCAGGAGACCATCCAGGCATGCCCACAACAACTGGTGACACTCACCATACCCATGGAGGGCCAGGCCTATGCATGGAGCACTGGCGCGATGGAGCAGACGATCGGTATCCGCGGTGAAGGGGCATTTACCTTCTTTGTCACTGACAATGATGGTTGCCAGCATTCGGGCACTTACGTGGTGGAGCCCCTGGATGCGGAGGCGCAACTCTTCGCACCCAATGCTTTCACGCCTGATGGTGATGGCATCAACGACATCTTCACCATAGATGGACACGGAGACCATGGGGCCAAGCTTATGATCTACAACCGTTGGGGTCAGTTGCTGTTCGAAACGCACGAACCGAGACCGAGTTGGGATGGCTCCTTCAACGGTGAGCTGGTGAAGCAGGATGTGTATGTGTACCAGTTGGAATACAGATCCACCTGTACCAACCTCACCAACAGTACCACCGGTCACGTGACTGTCCTTCGCTAGGGTCAGGGTATCGGTTGGCCTACCGGCACTTCACAGACATGTCCGGGTTCACCATGCGGTGGATTGATCGTGCCGCTTTGTCCGGAAGAAGCACTGTTGCCCGCATTAGGTGTTATGATCGTGCTGGTGCCTGCATCACGTGCAGGATCCACCGTGATCACATTCTCATTCATGCCTGTTGTTCCGCCAGATCCATCCAATGGCTGGCCCACGGGGATCTCACAAATGTGGCCCGGCTCACCATGCGGCGGGTTCAGGGCCACTCCTCCGGCCGTGTTGCCAGGTTGGGCCGTGGAAGTAGTTGGTGCAGTGGTGGTGGTATTTTCCACCGGAGCGTTGTTGGAGGAGGAGGCTGGCACCGCGGCGCCTTGTCCACCACCTTCATCATGACAGGCGATGAACAGCAACAGAACGGCAGCGGACAATAGGGTCTTGAACATGGTGGTCAAGTTACGGGTTCCTTTTCGTATGGATACGCTAACAACGCAACGGCCGGAAGCATTCATGCATGCTCCCGGCCGTTGTTCACAAGGTTTTTGAGGTCAAGCCTCTTGCAGCAACCGCGCCTCTACGGTCACTTCCGGTGTAAGTGCACGGCGAACGATGCAGCCCTCGTGGGTCTTCTTCACGAACTCGTTCAATGTGCTCTCGTCCAATCCACTGGCCTTGCAACGCACTTGCAGGTGGATGTTCGTTATCGTTGGCCTGTCATCCACCTTACCCATCACGACCTTCGCATCCGTTACAACCTCATCCACATTTTGGCCTGCCATCTTGAGGTTGTTGTTCAAGGCCATGCTGAAGCATCCGGCCAATGCGGCGCCAAGCAGTTCTTCGGGATTGGTGCCTTTTCCATCCTCGAAACGCGTGTTGAAACTGAAAGCGGTGTCCTGCAGGGTTCCGCTTTCTGTGGAGAGATGCCCTTTACCTGTCTTCAGATCGCCATTCCAGCGTGCGCTTGCTTTTCTTTCCATGTTCGGTGATCGGGATGTTTGTTAAGGTACTAAGGTAAGGCTAGGGTGCAGGGGTATTCAGCTTCACCAGGCGGGAAAGACGCTGCCGGCCACCGTGCTCCACCCTGATCAGGAATACACCGGAGGTCAATGCTGTGGTGGAAATGCGGATCCTGTTGGTGCCTTCATGGAGCGGCTCGGTACGTTCCATAACCAGCCTGCCATTCGCATCATGCACGGTGATCGCCGCATCGCCCATTGTTAAAGAGTTGAAGGATATGATCGCTTCTTCCCATACCGGATTGGGCCAGACGTGCATGGCATCATCCTGCTGCCGCATCACTGCCGTGATGGTGCCATGCCCCTGGAAATTCTTGGTTATCGCCATCTGCTCCGACCTCCCACCGGGTTCCATGCTGAATTCCCAATGATCGAATACGTGCCCGGCACGGGGTTCCACCAGCAGGTCTATCGCATTGCCATCAAAATAGATCCCATCAAAAGGCAGTTCCGGCCGAATGGTGTTTATGGTGACGGTACCGGCATCAGGAGGGTACACCTCAAAGCGTAACGACACCTGGCCATCAAGTCCGAAATGCTCCTCGATGTGCTCGCGTACATAGCCTGACCGTGTCCTGCCGAATCGAGGTATCACATCCTCCGCATGCAAATGCCATATATCTGGTGAATATCCCCAGCGGATGAAGTGGTGCGGAACTTCCGTGCGGATCGTGTTCGTGATGGCATCCACCTCCTGCTGAAAATTCCCTGGAAGGAACGCTGTGTTCATCAGATCGGCGAACCGGTTGATGAAACCACGCCGGAATCCATCGTTCTCCAGAAGGCTGCGGAATATCTCGCTATGCAATGAACCTGCCCAATGTTCAAGCACCCATTGGAACATGTCCACATCCGGGGGAATGAAGCCTGCCATTTCCATGGTGGCATCGAGATCCTGGAGTATGTATCGCCATTTTCCTTGATCCGCTGATGGACGCCAGTACCGCACATTGTTGGCGGGCCAATCCACATTGCCGGCCCACATCTCCAGCACGAAGTAGTCTGTGTAGGAGGATAGGTCCAGCTGCCCTGCGACCTCTTCGAATGATGCGGGAACATTCAGGTCGTTGGCAAGGATGTATCCATTGAGTTCATGGAATGAAAGGGAGTCCCCCTCGATGCTCTCATTGATATCTTCCAATAGCACGGGCGCCTCACCTGCGGCATGTACCTGTTGGAGATACTGCTTATCGGCCCGTTCACGCATGTTCATGATGCCCCAATAGCTTCCGTTCACAAAGGCCACCGCAGGCCGGAATGCCAGCACATCCACATCCAGCCCTTGATGCAGTGCGAAGTGGTGGAAAAGGCCATCACGAAAATTGGCAAGGCAGTGATCGTTGCCCGAGTTCCGGAGTATGATCCGTTTGGAGCGGTCCACGTGCGGGCGCTCGGGGAAGAACGCATGCTCGAGCATCTCTTTGCCATATTTCTTCCGCGCTGTTATCCTGAATGGCCGTTGCGGTCTTGTCCGCGCAGAAGAGCCACCATGCATGCGGAGGTCCACAAGCTGCGATACCTCGCGCACGCCATTTTCGAAGTATTCGAAATGTGCTGGTATGTGTTTGTTCTGCCAAAAATTCGCCCCCAGGAAAGGGTGCATTGGATCAGCATTGGGTCCTGGCATGTAGAGCCCCAGCTCCTCATGGAACATGGTATCCGGATCCACGGCGATGGAGATGATGGGCATGGAGCGCATCTCTCCGGGCAGGTAGGAGCCCGTGATCACTTCCGATGGCAGCAGTCCAGGCGCCACGGCCATGGCGCGTACCACAGTGGGCTGATCGATCTGCAGTGGGCCGTTTATGGTGGGTGAGGAGACCGTTGGAGGACGGCCATCCAGGGTGTAGTGGATGGTGGCTCCGGGAAGCGGTGCGGTTACAGCCACGGACACTTGTTGAAACGCGAACGGTGGGTCCAGGCTAGGTGCTGGTGCATAGCCCAAATGGCCAGAGGTGTTATTTGGAAGGCCCGGTGTAGGAACCTCGAAGACACGCGGCCCATCCATCGTACGGCCGAAGGAATGATCGATCTGTAGGGCGGGTATGACCAACGCATCCACGATACTGCCACCGGGATCGCTCAGGTAAACAGTTTCACCCGTACCGGAAAGGTTGAAACCAAGAGCATCCAGCGCCTCTCCTGACAGGTGAACAAGATAACCGTTCGGTGGAATGATCGAGGAAGGGATCGCCCACATCTGGGGCTCGTCCAAACGGTCGCTGAGGTGATAGCCCGTGAGGTCAACAGGTTCTGTGCCGGCATTGTGCAGTTCCAGCCAGTCCGGATGGTCACCTTCATCATCGGTAAGGATGCCCTGGTTCCGTGAGCACGCCTCATTGATCACCACCTGGCCGAAAGTGGGGATCGCCAACATGGACAGCAACAGGATAGGCGTGTGGCGCATGCAGCAATTTACGGCGGGAACATCTTCTATCCCCGTGGATCACTCCGTCCGGAAAAGATCCCCGTCCTCCTCGAAAGCCTTGAATTCGATCGCATGGCCGTCCGGGTCCTCGATGAACATGCTTCGTTGTTCGCCTACTTCCCCCTTCATCACCACGGTGGGCTCGATGTAGAAGGGCCAGCCCACCTTCTTCAATTTGTCGCGCATCTTACGCCAGTCACCGAGCGTGAGCACGATGCCCCAATGATCGCTCGGGACCTTACTCTTCGGGTTGTAGATGCGGGCGGTCTTGATCAGCTTCGGTACCTCCTGAATGGTGAGTTGGTGCCCGAAGAAATCATAATCCACCCATGTCTCGGCACTGCGCCCTTCACGGCAACCGAGAAAGCCGCCATAAAAGGCCTTGAGGCGCTTGAGATCGGTGGTGGCGAAGGCGAGGTGGAAGCGGCCCTGCAGTGGCATGTAATGGTAGTGTGGATGCAAATTAATGGTGCTCCGCGAAGCGTTCAGCCAATGCTTGGATCGGTTTTTCAACCGGGGTGTGCTATGATCGGAAAAGAGAACGCCGGTGTGATCACCGGCGTTCAAGTCGTTTGGGCTTGATCAAGGGTCAATCCTCATCATCGTCCTCCTCGTCCTCATCCTCATCCCTCGCGTCATCATCGGCATCATCGGTATGCTCCTCCTCATCGTCGGTATCGTCCGTTTCAATGTCTGGTGTGGTCTCTTCATCACCATCATCGCTACCTCCAGAGTTGTCCTCCTGATCAAGGAACTCTTCGATCTCGGCACGGCTCTCCGGATTGATCTTTATCAGGTACATCGCATCGGGTGTGCGCAGTTCTATCA
>JAEZCB010000238.1 GCA_023412755.1 Bacteroidota bacterium | reverse complement strand
AGGCCGCGGAGATCGCGAAGAAGGCGCACAAGGAAGGCACCACGTTGAAGGAGGCGGCGATCGCGTTGGGCCATGTGAGCGCGGAGGATTTCGACAAGTGGGTGGATCCAAGCCAGATGGTGAGCGGGGGGTAGATCCGATCAGATGATCAGATAATTAGATCCCCGCTGTACAGCGGGGCAGATGATGGAATGCCTTGGATGCGCGATGATTGCGTTTGGACCGCAACGAGGCGGCGACGCGACGGGAACGCGACGCATTTGATAGCGATTTTCTCTGTTGTTGGACCGATCGGTAACCCTGGCGCGCAGTTTTAAGCGTGGCGGCTGGCGGCATGCCCAAACATTATTGCAACTCTTCCAGCAGGTGAAGGACCCTGGCCGGTTCTATGGCGGCGATCATCTTCTGTGGATCATCCGTGGCTGGATCCTCTTGCACAAGCACATGCGTATCCTTGCCGATGGGCGCCCAGCGACCGGGATGGATAGGGCGTACATCGGCATACAGACCTATGGTGCGGATACCGGCGGCGGCGGCGATGTGCAGGGGACCCGTGCTGGCAGCAACGAGGGCATCGGCGCGCCCGATGAGTGCCATAAGATCATGAAGGCCGAGCATGCCACCGGTATCCGTGACGTTGGACAGATGCAAAGGCAGGTGTGCCCGGTATCGTTCCGCCTCTGATGCGGTGCCCGTGATGATGATCTGGAAGCTGGCCGGATCGATGAGGTGCATGAGTTCCGTTACTTGCGCGAAACCCCATTCCACCGCACTGCCGCTGGACATGGGATGGATGATCACCTTCTTTTTTCCGGACATAAGGAGATCGCGTACTCGTTGATCCGGCCTTGGCGGAACAAAGCCGCTGTAGCGCCACAGATCCGAAGTGCCGAGCATTGTAGTGATGCCAAAAGGTGCCAGCAATCTGGTGTTGAGCTGGGCCTCATGAAGATCGCTCTTGCGCCTGCTGAAGGAGATGCGGTGGTTGCAATGGAGCCAATGCCACCAGCGCCTGCTGGTACCGATACGATGATCGATGCCCGCATGGTGTGCCCACCGGGCGATCCGGTGTACGGGGAATACATGCACGATGGCATCAGCATGGAGACGCCGCATGGCCTCGACCGCGCCGCGATCACCGTTGGCGGTGAGCTCTTCCAAAGTGACGACCTTGTCCACATGATGGCAATTCTCCAGCACCGGTGCGGTGTATCCGCGGCCGATGAAGGTGATATAGCATTGTGGGAAGCGCTGTTTGAGCAGCCCGGCCATCGGCAGGGTGAGCATTACATCGCCGATGCTATCCGTGCGGCTGAGAATGATATGTTCCGAGCTCTCAGGCATCACCGGAACAGCCATAGCTGAAGATGGCCGGTGGAGCGAGTGGAGTGATGTGCAACAGCCGGATCATGCTCTGGAACCGGCCAAAGGTATGGTCGCAAAAAGAGGGAGCGGGACCAAGTTAGCCCCTGCTCCCGCTGATGCTGCCGGTGTCAATGAAGCACTACGGTACGGCCCTGCGCGATGGGTGTTCCATCCCGTAGTACACGATGGGTGTAAGGACCTGGGGCAAGTTGGCCGACATCGATCCTGGTGTACATGCCGGTGATCCGTTGTACAATGATGCGGCGGCCGGTGTTGTCCATCAATTCCACTTGAAGACCACGCGGATCGATGCCATGGATCTCCAGCACCACCTCTTTATCCGCAGGATTCGGGTAGGTGCTGATGATGGAGGCGCCATTCATCTCCGCCACGTCCATGGCCAGTTCCACAAGAACCTCCTGCCGCTCGCTTTCGCAGGTGATCCTGGCTTCACCCACCTCCCAGTCATAGAAGAAATAATAGAGCGCATTGGCATTCGCGCCCGTGACGTTGGTGCCGGTGATGGCGCCATACATACCCAGGGAATACGGATAGCTTGGCCCGCTGCCGATCCCATCCCGCCAGAGTTGCGGGTCACCACTCATCACCCGTAGGGCATATTGCCCTGCCGAGGGAACATGGAAGCCCAGTTCCACACGGCTTTCTCCATTTGGGATGATGAAGTTGCCCTGAACCACGGTAGTGCCATTCGCATCGATAAGGCCGATGGGGCGTGATCCGGCGCCATTGGCGAACACCTTGACAGAATGGATATAGAAGGGCATGTCCGCCTGGAAGGTGAGGTAGTACGTGGCATTGGTGTGATATGCCCCTATATCCGCCATTTCGGTCGGTCCACCGAATAGCTCATTCCCATCACTGGTGGAAAGAGTGCTCACCCAGAATGCCGTGTTGGATGAAAGGAAGGGCGTTTCCCACGGGCTGCCGCTGCCCACCGGAGTAGTGGCATCGGGCGCATCATACCAGTTGATGTTCTCCCCATCGGCTGTGAGGATCGCGGTGCCGGGACCCGGCAAGGCCACAACGGGCGATGTGGAAGGTGCTTCCGGCGCGAAGACCTCCACCTCCACGGGTTCCGACGTGAGTACATCACATGGACCATCGACCGTTACAGTGTAGCTGCCGCTCTGGGTGACTTCGATGCTTGGTTGCTGCTCACCATTGCTCCAGGTGTTGGAAATGGGTGATGAGGACACAAGGGTGATGGAGCTTCCCACACAGATCAGGGGTTCGCCATCCAGACTGATCACCGGGGCCACGCCTGATGATGGTTCATACATAACGCTGTTGGAATATGTGAGCCCCTCACCATCGCACTCGTTGCCCACCTGGAACTCATAGGCCGTACAAGGCAGGAGGTCACCGATCGATACACTTTCTTCTTCGACGCCCGCCAATATGATCCATTCCGTAGTCCCCGCCGGACGGTAACGTACGGTGAAGGGCCCTTCGCTGAAGGCGTTCCAATGGAATTCGATGGAGTTGTTGTTGATCGGTGACGCAACAGGAGAGAGGGGCGCGGAGCAACCTTCGCATTCATCCATGATCAGAGACATGCTGGTGCCCGCGTTGATCCTGCCACCTGTCACTGTATTGCCGGGGAGATTGCCGGCGATATCCACCCCTTCGAAAAGTTTTTCACGGATGTACAAGGCTCCGGCCATGGGGTCGGCCTGCACTAGGGCCATGAAAGATGGGCATGGAGCACTGTAGAGCAGGCCGATGACACCTGCGGTAAGCGGGCTTGCGAAGGAGGTGCCGCTGGTGCTGGTGTAACCGTTGGTGCCGGAGGTGGTCCATACGCTCTCTCCCGGTGCGCCCACATCGATGGTGGTGGCTCCATAACCGCTGAAAGTGCGCATGTCGTTGTTGTTGGTGGCGGTCACGCTCACCATGAAGTCGCTCGGGCATGCCGTGGGAAGATCGCCGACCACATCGATGTTCACGTTATTGTTCGCGGTGGCGCCGCAGTTGAGTATCCCTGCGGTGCCGAGTGTATCGTACATCGCGCACCAGAGTGGGTAATTGGCCGGGTTGCCGTTATCGATGCCCCAGCTGGCGTTGGTGGCCACCACGAAAGCACCATCGGCGCCATTGGTGTCATTGTAGCGCCGACGCATGATCAGGGGGTAGGTGTAGCTGGCGATCACATTGGCCTGGGTAAGGCTGCCTACCGTCACCACCATCATCTTCACATCCCAATTGGCGCCGGCCATGCCCACGCCATTGTTGCCTTTGGCGCCGATCATGCCCGCCACGTTGGTGCCATGGCCGCCATTGTAGACATTGTCGTTGTTGCTGCCTGGATTCCAGCCGCGGTGATCATCCACGTAGCCGTTGCCATCATCATCGATGCCGTTGTTGGGGATCTCCGCGGCGTTGAGCCAGCGGTTGCCCACCAGGTCCGGGTGAAGCAGGTTCGCTCCTTCAATGATGCACACCACGATGCTGTCCCCATTCAGGGTGACACCCCCGGTGGAATGATCCCATGCGCTTTCACTCTGGATCTTCTGGTGATGCCACTGCTGGCCATACTGCGGATCATTGGGTACCTCGCGGAAGGTAACAGGGTGATCGTTCTGCGCCATGATCACATGCGGGTGCTGGTGCACGGCAGTGAGCATGCGTTGCTGTGCAATGCTCTCATGGTCGAACTTCAGAAGCCAGATGCGCATGGGCGCACTCACCTCATGGTGCACATGCAGCCCTGTTCCAATGCCATCGACCACCTGCAGGTCCGCGGCGATGCGTTCCGCTGAACCATCAGGTGTGAGCATCACGAGGATATCTCCAGGTATTATCCCGGGATCCTGTGCAATGGTGGAAATAGGTAAAAGGAAGAGCAGGGCAAGCATGCCCAGTGTATTTGTCGATCTCATCTTACGCAGGTTGAAACAAATCTAACCATGTATCACTTATCCTGTCCAGGGTTGGAATGTGCACGGGAGCACAGACCGGTGCCGACGCTTGGAATGCCGATCAGCGGGGTCGGTTTTCGCCCGATCCGATGCGCGCAAGTTTCCAGTATTTGAGATGAATGGCCATTGCGGAATACCAGGCTATCTGGAGCCCCGCCACCCCATCAAGAAAACCCAGTTGAAGCAGATAACCTTGTATGAACTTCACCACCGGAGAGAGGTAGCATTTCACCAGACCGGCCTTCCGTCCCTGGGCATGCATGCGCTGGGCATGCAGTGTACTGTACCGCTGGATCCGTTCCTTGTGATCCGCCACGGTGTGATAGGAGTAATGGAGGATGTCCGCGTTGATGTCCTTTACCCTGGTCCCTGGTTCGAGCACCAGCTCCTCATGGATGTGTTCACCTTCCCATACCGCTTCATCACGGTGGAAAAGGCGGATCTTGGCATCCGGGTACCAGCCACCATGCCGGATCCATGAGCCGCAGTAATTGGTGAGTCGTGGGAATCGGTATGCTCCTTTCAAACCATACCTTTTCTCGGCAAGGATGGCTTCTTTCAATGGGGCCGACAACTCCTCATCGGCATCCATGGAGAGGATCCATTCATGGAGTGCCATGCCATTGGCGAAATTCTTTTGATCGGAATAGTTCGTCCAGGCACGCTGGATCACGCGGGCACCCTCGGCCACTGCCAATGAGCGGGTATCATCCGTGCTGGCAGCATCCACGATCACGATGTCATCAGCGATGTCCTTCAACGATCGGAGGCAACGCAAGATGTTGTGTTCCTCGTTGAAGGTGATGATCACCGCCGATATCCGATCCACGTGCCGAAGCTAGCGCTAACCGAAATGGGAGTATCAGGGATGCGCAACGATGAATCTGCCCCGGCCTAATTCCTGATCACCATGCAACACTTGGTAGGCATACATGCCATTCGCCAGGAAAGCAGTGGTGATCGTGGCGCGGCCGCCCTGGGTGCGGCGTGTGGCCACCTCACGGCCGGAAGTGTCCAGCACTTTGATCAGCAAGGGGGCATTCGCAATGGGTCCCGTGATATCGAAGAAGATATCACGGTCCGCAGGATCAGGGAATACGTTGATGCCAATGGATCCTTCATGCTCCGGCATGGCCGTGGCAGGTACGAAGAGCACACAGTAGTCCTC
>JAEZCB010000203.1 GCA_023412755.1 Bacteroidota bacterium | reverse complement strand
AAGGCCTCGCTGCGCGAACCGTGGAGCGCATACGACAGGAAGGACTCATTCCAGACTCACTGGAACATTTACCCCCGCACGAACTGGAATTGTTGAGTGTGTTGGAAGACCGCGAATGGACACGTGCATGGCGCATCGGTTTCGCCACCGCGAATTCCTGTGACAATAGCGGCTGGCGCGATATGCAGGGCGGCATGATCCATTATTCCCAGAGAGCAGCGAATGCGATCATCGGTGACAGTGCCTACCTGGCCCATACGGATCGGTTCTGGCCCGCACTAAGCCAATTCAGCGGCCCGGTGCGTGTGATCATCGGCACATGCGATTATGTGGATATCGGTCCTTCGGTGTGGCCGCATGTGGTGAAGCATCTGCCGGATGCGAAAGTGCATGTGGTGCAGGATGCGGGCCACAGCATCTGGATGGATAAGCCGAAGGAATTCCGGGAGACGCTGGATGCCGGTTGCGGGGGATCGGGAGGCAGTGAAGAAAGGACCTGCCTCAGATGGATTGAAGAGGGGGGGACGGGTCATTATATGATGAGCATCATATACATGGATCTTATACGCCTCACGGACAACTTTTCCGCCCCTCGATCTGTCTATGGTATATGGAACGGAAGAAACAGGATAAGAAACCCACTGGACCGGCACGTCCGGCCCAGGGGGAGTACGATCTGGAAACCCCGTTGTGGAACAAGTACTATCAGCGCGTGCGCAAGACCACCCGGTTTCCGCGCTACTACAAGCGAGACCTGAACTGGTGAGGGGCTACCCTCATGGGTAGGGAGTGTCCAGGGCGCATCCTTGAACATTCGATCGTGCATCAGGGATGCCCGGTCACTTCCATGCCCATTGCCATGGCCGGTAGTTTCACCCCCGCCAGAACAAGGCGCACACATGATCGACAATGGTAGGGAGCGGTTGCTTCCGATCCTGATCCTAGGGGTTCTGTTTTTTCTTTTCGGGTTCGTTACCTGGTTGAATGGGGTGCTGATACCCTACTTGAAGATCGCCTGCGAGCTCTCCAATTTCCAGTCGCTTTTCGTTGCCTTCGCCTTCTACATCGCCTACTTCATAATGGCCCTACCCAGTGCATGGGTATTGAAGAGGATCGGATTGAAGAATGGCATGATGGCTGGACTTCTGGTCATGGCCGTAGGCGCTGTGCTATTCATTCCAGCGGCATCGGCCCGCACCTATGGCATGTTCCTCGGCGGCCTGTTCATCATCGGTACAGGTCTCAGCATTCTGCAGACCGCTTCCAATCCGTACATCACCATCATTGGGCCGATCGAAAGCGCCGCGAAACGGATCAGCATCATGGGCGTGTGCAACAAGGTGGCGGGTTTCCTTGCGCCGCTGGTGCTGGGCGCCGTGATCCTGCATGATGGCGATGATCTGCTCGCCGCGTTGGAGGCACTGCCCATGCAGGAGAAGGAGGCGCGGCTGGATGAGCTTGCCCGGCGCGTGGTGACACCTTACACCATCATGTCCTTGGTGCTGGTGGGTCTGGCGGTATTGGTGAAATGGAGTCCTTTGCCGGACATCGAGGCGGAAGGTGAGGAGCAGAGTGGCGGCGCACCACCCGATCCCATGCGTGTGCTGGCATTCCCACACCTCGTTCTCGGTGTTCTGGCGCTCTTTCTGTACGTGGGCGCCGAGGTGATCGCCGGAGATACCATTGGCACCTATGGCCAGTCGCAGGGTGTACCATTGTCCATCGCGCGGCATCTCACCAGCTATACCATGGCCGCCATGGTCATTGGTTATTTCATTGGCATCATCACCATCCCACGCATCATATCCCAATCCACCGCGCTGGTCTGGTCGGCCATTTCGGGTGTAGTGTTCACGCTACTGGCCATGGCATTGGATGGTTTCGCCTCGGTGATCTGCATCGCATTGCTGGGGCTGGCCAATGCGCTTGTGTGGCCGGCCATCTGGCCCCTGGCCATCAAAGGGCTTGGAGCGCATACCAAGACAGGCAGCGCCATGCTGATCATGGCCATTGCCGGTGGCGCCATACTGCCGTTGATCTATGGCCGGCTGGCGGATGCCCCGGCCATAGGTCCACGAACGGCCTATTCCATCCTCATACCATGCTACCTCTTCATTCTTTGGTATGGCATGAAGGGCTCGCGGATCAAGAGTTGGTAAGCCCATAACACCCAATGTGTTCATAACTGCACCCTTTCCGGGGGATCCACCGTAAAAGGGCCGGTTACCTTCGGCAAGAACTTCAAAAAACAGCGCAGGAATGATGGCGCGAACACGATCGATCATTTGGATCGGAATTGGAATGGCCACGGTGCTCGCATCCTGTGGCGGCCCTCAAGAGATCGGGGATAATGAACGCGAAACGGATACCCTCCGTACCACGCCGCATACCGAGATACTCAGCATCGGTGGCCGCCTGTTCAGCGTGCCCTCACCAGCACAGGCCGCACTTGCCATGCGTAGCTCCGGTCTTCAATACAACAAGGACCTGCTCACTCCCTTGGGAGCCGCCGATACCACCACCGGCAAGGTGAAGGAAGCCCCCCTGCTGGGCATGCTGGGAGCGGATCTCTCCTACAGTATCGTACACCAGGATGGACAGCGGGCCCTCACCACCTTCCAGGCCATTGAAAGACTCGGAGGCCGCCTGGAACTCACCAACGCTTTCGATCGCCAGTTGATGGATCATTTCCGGAACAACATCAACAACGAGGATAGTTTGTTGCGCTCCAGCGGCAAGGCTTTCGAAGCGGCCGATCGCTACCTGAAGAACAACGATCGGGAGGATGTGAGCACGCTTATCCTTACAGGAGGCTGGATCCAAAGCATGCACCTGATACTCGCCGATCCCGCTGCCACGCAGGATGGAACGCTCATGAACAGGATCGGCGATCAGAAGGCCACCCTCGATGCGTTGATCGCATTGCTTTCCGACACGGATCAGGAACAAGCCACGGCCCCGATCCTACGCGGTATGCAGGACCTGCGCACCGAATTCGACCAGGTGGAGCGTACGTACATATACGAGTCGCCGGTGACCGATCCCGCACGCCGCACCACCTTCATCAACAGCAGGTCCAGTGTTGAAGTGCCTGCCGAAAGGATCCAGGCGATCCGAAGCAAAGTGGCCAACGTACGTAACATCATTCTTTCCTGAGCACCATGTGGAGGCCGATCTTCTTCCTTCCCATTCTTGTGGCCGCATCGATGGCCCATGCACAGACCATGTGCGAACCAATAGCCAACAGGTGCGAGCAGCACATCACCCGCGAATACATCCCGGATGGCCAGTTCTACCGCGCCCTCCTGCAGGGTGAGGAAGTGGCCGAATTCGGGCTCACGCTCTTTGGTGGTACCACATACAGAGTGGCCGCCTGTAGCGGTGATCAGGATGGGATCCTTCTCTTCGAGGTTTACGATAAGGACCACACGCTACTCTTCACCAACCGTGAACATGGCAATGCACCTTACTGGGATCTGGTGGTGGCCAATACCATAGATGTCACCATAGAGGCCATGCTCGATCCCAGCAAGGCCGGTAGCGGTTGTGCCGTAATGCTCATGGGCTTCAAGAAATAGTGACCTGCCTCCGCGGCATGAAAGCGGAATGAAACCTTGAGGCGCCCCTCTCGTAAAGAGGGGCGCTCTCATTTTTCAATATCGAGACGCGGGGCAGATGAGCGAGAAGATACTCAAGGCTTTGTTGCAACTGTTCGCGATCATCGCCCGGGGCGATGGTGTGGCGACAGGTGCACGCCCGGACAATGCCCACATTCTGGAACGTTTTCTCCGCAGGC
>JAEZCB010000130.1 GCA_023412755.1 Bacteroidota bacterium | reverse complement strand
CTCGTATGTGGGCCGTTGTTCAGGCATCTATGGGCACGGAATTTCGGAGTGCGTTCACCACCACGGCCTCATCACCAAGGTCTCCGTAGAGGGTGGTGCCTTTGCCATTGCCCGTGACCACAAGCGCAGGGGTAACGAATACTTTGTTGTCGATGGCGGCGCGGAAATCCATCAGCACATCCACCACATCGATGTGCAGCGATCCGGAGAAATGCTCCGTGATGATCCGCTGGAGATTGGCCCTCGCCTGGCGTGAGTTCACCTCGTCGCCAACGACGAACAACAGGAGCCTCTGGGTGCCATTACGCGTACTCATGCGTTTCAGAGGCTATTGTGGTTCGTATGATCCGTCCTGCCCACGCTTTGCCGGTCCCATCGCTCGTGAGAGAGCCACACGGGAGGATCGCCTACGGTGATCCCATCATCGGTTATGTCGAAGGCATGCCGTGCGCAGGAATGCCCCGCGCCACGCGATTTCAACACCGCGATCAGTCGTTCCATGCGTTCGCCCACCTGCACGTTGCGCAGGTGCACAAGCATGTCCACCAGCGATGAAAGTGGGGTGCCGGTGATCTGGGACTCAGCATCATGCCCGTTCACCTGCATGGTGAAGATGCAGGTGAGCCACCGTTCCCGGCATGCGGTGATCACACGCATCGCGAAATCGAATGCCGCGTGGGTGCTGCCCATGCGCCTGGATGCTGAGATCGCATCCACGATCACATGTTGCGGCGAATGATCGTCCATGGCGTCCAGGATCTGCATGAGATGCTCCTCCGCACCTTGCGATTCAGGCAGTATGGCCAGGATGCGCAGCAGTTCCCGGTCGATGGCCTTGCGCAGATCGATGCCAGCGCATTGTAGATGGTCCAGCAACGCGACCTGCGATTCTTCGAAAGTAACGAGGAGCGTTGTTTCGTTCCTGTTGGCGGCAGCCTCTGCGATGGTGGCCGCGAGCGTGGTCTTACCCGCACCGCTGCAACCACAGATCAACACGGACGAACCACGCATGATCCCTCCGCCCATGATCTTGTCCAGCCCATCCGATCCGGAGGCCATGCGCTCACCCGGTGCTTTGAAGGTGAGGTTGCCACTGGAGATGGGCACCAGCCGGAAACCATCGCGCCCGATCACATAGGGATATTCGTTCCTGCCTGTGGGTGAGCCGCGGTATTTCAGCACACGCAGCCGCCGGGTGCTCACCTGTTCGGATACCCGGTGGTCCAGCAGCAGCACACAGTCGGCCATGAACTCAAGCCAGTCGTGCTGTCCGTGACCGCCGGCAGCGTAGAGCTTGTTGGTGATCAGCACCGTCGCATCCAGCCGCTGAAGTGACTTGTGGATGGTGTGCAACTCATTGCGTTCGCGCCGGGGATCATCGAATACGCGCAGCAGCACATCGATCCCATCGATCACCAGGTACCGGCCGTTCAGGGCCTTCATCTGGGCCTCCACGATGGCGAGCAAACCCTTCAGGTTCACTTCGCCGGTGAGCACCATGTCGGCATCAAGCTCCGCCGGTACCATCACCAGCAGGCCCTTCTTTTCCAGTGCCTCCAGGTCCCAGCCCATGGAAAGGGCGTTCTGCCGCAGCACCTCCACGCGTTCCTCACAAGCCACGAATACGCATGCATCACCGGCCGATGCACGGTCATGCAGTACCTGCAATGCCAGTATGGTCTTGCCAGCGCCGGGGCCTCCACTTATGAGGGTGGTGCGGCCCACGGGCAGGCCACCGTGCAGGATCTGGTCCAGGCCGGGTATGCCCGTGGAAGCTTTGGGAATAGGCTGGGGTTCAGCGAATGTGATCAAGGTCTACAGGGCGTACGGTGAATTGTGTAGGGCCATGACTGCAATGGCGATCGGCCGTGTACTATGCGGTAAGGATATATCGTGAATGAGTTCGGCGAGCGGGGTGGGCTGATATACCCTGTAACTGATCATCCTGTAACTGTGTTCGTACCGTTGCGTTTTAGCTATTCAGCGAGTAGATCATTTCCACGAACTGCTCAAGGCTAGCTGGATCGGGAAGTTCGAGGAGACCTATTCATTCAAGAAGATCCACACCTTGAAAGCGATGGCATCGCCATCATCCGCGCCGAACGCAGTGATCACTTTCTGTGGCAGAGGATCCACTCAAGGTTGATATGGCAGAAGTATGATCACTCGTCTGAAATTTTTTCAGACGAGTGATCACAAAATGTCAGTAACCGGGCCTTGGTATGGGACTTGGAAAAAGCCTGTCGACCGGCCAGGAGCCGGGAGATGAACAACCTTCAACCTGAGAACAATGGCTATCATGAAGTACAACAGTTCTCCGGCGATGAGGTCGCCGGTGGACCGCCTGGCCAGCGAAATATTCGGCCAGAACATAGCGAGTTTCTTTGGAAGCGATGGATATGTGGATCATGCCCCACGCGTGAACATAGTTGAGAACAATGATGAATATCGTGTGGAGATGCAGGTGCCAGGCTTCGACAAGAAGGATCTGAAGATCGAAATGGTGAATGAGACCCTTACGATCCGAGGAGAACGTACGGAGGAGAATGGGATGAACGAAAATGAACGGTACATGCGCCGTGAGTTCAGCCGCCGGGCCTTTGAGCGCAGCTTCCTTCTGCCAAAGCGTGTAAAGCCCGATGATATCCGTGCTGGGTACGTGAACGGTGTGCTCGAGCTGATCATCCCGAAAAGTGACGAAGCGAAGCCAAGGCTGCGCACCATCGAGATCGGAGAATAAGCGTTTAGGACTGTCCACCTAGGGGGAAGGGAGCGGGAAAGTGTATGCCGCTCCCTTGCCCATGGTCTTTGGATGTTGAAAGTCAGGACCCATTCAGTGGAGAATGGGGGCACCAGCACCCTTCAGTTGGATCACTGAATAGGGATCCCTGTAAAAGATCCGCATCATACGTTCCTCCGCCGCTTTTCCATCGTTGCATGCGTGCGATCTTCGGGGTGAAGAAGCGGAACGTCTCCGCCGGAACATGCTGGCTATTCATCAGCGGGCATGGTACGCCTGGTGGCCAGTTGATGTAATGCCTGGAGTACAAGATCTTTTTCCGGGCGCTGTTTTGCTCCCGCCTTTCGATACGGCCATTCCCGCAATGGATGTTCAGGCGATCGTACCATGCCATGGCACTTTCGTGTATCTGTCGGGTCCACCCGCATCCGTAGATGCCGTGAATGTTCCTACTTTGCGAACATCCCTTATGTTGTGAGCAAGATATGGTACTGACGATCGAGAACATATTGCTGGTTGGATCACTGCTGCTGTTGGTGAGCATCGTGGCTGGTAAGACCTCTTACAAGTTCGGTGTGCCCACGCTGTTGTTGTTCCTGGTGATCGGCATGGTGGCGGGTTCCGATGGTATTGGCGGCATCCGCTTCCATGATCCGGCCATCGCACAATTCATAGGCGTTGTGTCGCTCAACTTCATCCTCTTTTCCGGCGGTCTGGATACCAATTGGACATCTGTGAGGCCCATAGTCCGGGAGGGGCTGGTCCTCTCCACGCTGGGTGTTCTCCTAACCGCCATCTCGCTGGGGGCATTCGTACACCTGATCACCGACCTCACGATCTACGAGAGCATGTTGTTGGGATCCATTGTATCATCCACGGATGCGGCCGCGGTATTCTCCATTCTACGATCGAAGAGCCTTGCCTTGAAGACGAACCTGCGCGCAACGCTGGAGTTGGAGAGCGGAAGTAACGACCCCATGGCCTATGTGCTAACCATCGCCTTTCTGAGCTTGGTGGTCAACCAGGATCAGGGATTTGTTTCCATAATTCCGCTGTTCTTCCGCCAGATGATACTGGGGGCCGCGTTGGGCTACGCCTTTGGCAGGCTGAGCAAATTGATCATAAATAAGATCGCATTGGATTTCGAGGGGTTGTATCCGGTTTTGGTCATAGCCCTCATGTTCATCACCTTTTCCACCACCGACTTCCTGGGCGGGAATGGCTTTCTGGCCATATACATATGTGCCGTATACCTGGGCAACCAGGATCTGATCCATAAGCGAACGATCTTGAAGATGTATGACGGATTGGCCTGGCTCATGCAGATCGTGCTCTTCCTCACATTGGGACTGCTGGTCTTTCCAAGCCAGATCATCCCTTATGTGGGTGTCGGCCTTATGATATCCTTGTTCCTGATCGTAGTGGCCCGTCCCTTAAGTGTGTTCCTCAGCCTCGTTTTCTTCAGGATGAAGCTTAGGCGGCGTTTCTACATTTCCTGGGTAGGTCTGCGTGGGGCGGTGCCGATCGTATTCGCGACCTACCCGTTGCTGGCCGGAATAGAACAAGCGGACACCATCTTCAACATCGTGTTCTTCATCTCGGTGACCTCGGTGGTCATTCAAGGCACCACATTGACAGTGGTGGCCAAGTGGCTGCACGTGGCTTTGCCGGAGAAGGTGAAGCCCAAAAGCGAGATCGATAAGTTCCTTGCGGACATACCTGCGACATCGTTGCAGGAGATCGAGATCCTACCTGATCACCATGCGGTGAACAAGCGCATAGTGGACCTCAACTTTCCACGCTCGGCTTTCATTGTTATGATCAAGCGCAATGAAAAGTATTTGCGGCCCGGTGGTTCAACGCGCATCATGCCCATGGATGTGCTTATGGTGCTGGCGGACAGACCGGAGGATCTGGAGAAGGCCGAGGAGATCCTGTTCCAGCCAGCCACACCGGTGAAGAGCTGAACAGGGCGATAGGATCCGCTCGATAGGAGTCGGGGGGAGGTTGATGCATTCAGAACATACCATGGGTACGCATTGAAATTAAAACCGTAGCTTGGTAGCTATGGACACCATTCCTTCCCGATCCATCTTGATCGTGGACGACCACAAGGATGGAGCGCATACGCTTTCACAATTGCTGCGCCTTAAAGGCTACATGGTGGAAGTTTGTGAGGATGGAGTGCAGTGTATCACCCTGGCTGAACGAATACGCCCACATGCGATGATCATGGACTTGAAACTGCCGGGCATGAGCGGGTATGATGTAGCGCAAAGTATACGTGCTCATGCTGAGCTGAAGAAGATGTTGCTGATCGCGTATACCGGATATGCTTCACCATCGGTAAAAGCGCGTGCGCTCGCGGCAGGGTTCGATCGGTATGTTGTAAAGCCTGTGCTGATCGATGAGTTGGTGGGTGTATTGCCTCAGGTGACACCCCGGTAGATCGTTACTGGAAAGGAGCGTAACCATCAAGTCCGCTGTAGGGCGTTCCTCCATTCTGCAGTTCGTATCCGCAGATCTTTGTCAAGCCTTTAGCACCGGGCAAAACCCTCGAAAGTGCGGTGGCCTAAGTTCCATGGCCAGAATGCTACGGTCCGTTGCCGAACTCTGGGCTATAGCAACAGCCACAACAACCCATACGAGGCCACACCCACAACAAATGCCCAGTATCGGCTCTGGCGGTGTTCGGGCAGTTCTTCCTTCAGCACATTCAGGATGATGCCCCCACCGATGAAGGCGGTGATCACGATCTCCGCGGTACGCGAAAGCTCAATGAGGTATCCGGCCGACCAGCCGATCAGCAGGGCCAGTACCAGGGACCAGCGGCCGTATCTCCGGTAAGCCTCCTTGTGCATATGGAGCAGGGCCAGGTCATTCACCAGGAAATGCAATGCCATGGCGATGGTGAACATGATCAAATTCTGGCCATCCTCGCTATTCCGGTTGAACATGATGTGGCCGATCAATGCATTGTAGAAACTGAAGGAGGCGATGTGCAACCAGAACACCGAGTGGGCCCGATCCTCGCTGCTCAGTTCCCGGTCCTTTTTCCGTTTTCCAACGATCACGGCCCTTTCCAGACCATAGAACACGGTGAGCCCGATCAGTGCCACCATATAGATGTGGTGTTGCAGGCGATCGCTCAAACGTACATGCTCCACAATGTGTTGTTGGCCCTCATGC
>JAEZCB010000163.1 GCA_023412755.1 Bacteroidota bacterium | reverse complement strand
CGATCCGTTACCGCCTGGGACATGGTCTTTCTTTGCATGTCCAGCACATCCACTTTTACGCCGGATAGCGGTTCGGTGGTACGCAGGTCACTTACTGCCACCAGCAGCGATCCATCATTTCCACGCTTTGCGATAAGGCCGAGATCGGATGCAAGGAGGTTTCGGGTAACGCGGGTACGATCCATATAGTAGGAGGGGGAGCAGGGATCTTCCCGCTGTTGCCAGTCGTATTCCTCTTCATAGTGATCATAGTAATCGTAATACCACTGATCCTGCACCTGGTCATATTCCGCCTGCTCATCCTCCCAACTGCGCTCATTGGCGGAGATATCCATCGAGTTGGCCGATGTGCCATCACATGGATAGGTGGAATGCTGGTGGTTGAACGAAAGCTCCACCCGGTATATGGCCCCGGGTTCGGTTTTGAAATGTTGTTCAAGATCCAGGAAGTAACGGTTCCAACGTCCGGGATCCGGATTGTCAGCAGTCCTCAACGGTATGGTCCTTCGCGTTACAAGTCTTCCCACGCGAGCCAGTTCACGCTCGCCACTGAGCTTGTTCACCTGCAGGAACTGTGTGACATTGCTTTCGTGGATCTTCACCACGCGCACTTCCACCGCATTCAGATTCACGGCCTCGAAAGGCAGCACCAGACCATCGGAAGAAGGCAGGATCGCACCATCGCCCACCATGCGCACGGCGGGCTTCAGGTCTTCGAACCGCAGGTCTATGGTGACATCCCGATCGAGCCGCCGGCCATTCACGTTGCGCAATGCGGACGAGATATATCCCTGCTGATCGCCACTGAGCCGCGTTGCCGGATACATCAAAAGACGGTTGCCCTGGATCGTTAGGCGAACATCCTGCGCACCCGCGATGCCAACGAGTCCGGTAAGATCTTGTGTGGGATCCAGCGGGTCTGAAAAATGGAGGATGGCATGTTGCTCATCAGTGGTAATGGTCTGTGCTGATACGAGGGTGAGTGTATTGATCGATGGGATCTCCACACGCACCTCCGAGCGGTCCTTTGTTCCAATGCGTTCACCATTCCAGGAAATGAGTACCTCGGACGCTTCTTCGCCTCGCAGTACGCTGTCCACCACGAACCGATGATGGTTCCCGTTGCCTTCATGCTCCCAATGGTGTTGCAACGTGCGCTGTCCCTGGGTAGTGGTGAAGCAACCTTCCAGGTCCTGGTCCGTGGCATCATCTGAAGTGTATACCGACACGATCAGTCGTTGCCAGGTGAGGTCATTCGGGGAGAGGGACGCCATCTCATCCACCCGCACGTCGATATTCTGTGCGATCGTGGTCACCTGGAAACGGAACTCTTTCAAACCTTCACTCACCTCGATCAGTCGCCCAAGATGGAAGGTCACTGTATAGGTCTGTTCCTGTCGCAGCCTTTCGTTGGGCTGGAATGCGAGGGTACGCTCATCATGCCACCGTACCGTGCCCTGCACTTTCGGTTCAAGGTCGAAGAGTTTCTGAATGGCGGTCTCTGATGTATCGCGCCAGCGCTGGTCTTCCGCCACACGCACCAGGATCGGCGCGCGTGCGCTGATCCGCCCGGCCGTGAATGCGGGTATGTAAGGGGTGAAGGCCGCATCTGGCTGGATCTTTCGCTCACCGCTGCGGCAGGCGCCAAGCAGCAACATGCAGAACAGGGCGTGCCAAAGCACACGCTTCAAGATAAGCGGATGGTACATGTGAAATGAATTAATGGACGTACAGGTTCCTGAGCGTGGAACGGGTGGTGGTGACCCGTATTGCAAAGGTGCGCGTTCTGTGGGTACGAATAGGATGGAGCAACGGTGCTGGAAAGTATCGCGGCCAGGAACAGGCCTGCGAGCGGCGCTGTCAAGGTTTGCTCAACAGCAGATCGGCATCTTCCGCCGTGATGATGTGCCCGTTCATGTCACCGACTATGAACGCATCGGAGAATCCTTTTGCCACGACCATCTGTCGTGCCTTTTCAGCTTCGGCCTTCGTCTTGAACATGCCGTGGAAGTAGCGCACGCTGCCCTGGCTTGGCATAGGCTTCACCTCGCCCAGATCGAGGATCTTGTCCATGGCTTCGACAGGCACATTTCCAGCGAACGTAGCCACCTGCACGCGGTACCGCAGCATCTCCTTGTTTATACTGCCGCTGGGCAGGTTGCGCAGATCCTCGGGACCGGTCACTTCGGCTCCGGCCTCCTTCAGACTGATCCGCTTACCATCCCGGAAAGCCACCAGGAATGCTCCTTCAAAACCATTGAGAAGCATTTGCACCTTGTGTTGTGCGGCTTGGTTTATGTCCGTGAAGGAACCGGTATAGTAACGCGTGAGGCCGTCATCGCCTTTCAACGTCACAAGATCATCCACCTCTTTGAAGATGTTCTCCGAGAGCTTGTGGCGGAATGCCCCGAGTTGTACTCGTACAGTGATCCGGCCGGTTCCCTCGGGAGCACTTCCATCACCACTCATGCGGGCCCTTTCAAGCAGTGCTTCTTTCGAGACATCGATGAGCTTGCCATCCTCTTCCGCCATCACCATGCCTTCCACCCCGATCCCGCGCAACTCAAGTTCGCGGCGCAATGCTTCGGGCATGCTATCGTAATTGCCCACCACGTAATAGGTGGTGTCGTTACGTTCAATGGTCCGCACATCGGGTATGCTCAAGATCTTCTGGATAAGGTCTTCGCTTATGCCTTCCACTTGCGATCCCACCTTCACCACATACACCCTCTTGGAGGCCACTTTCTTCGGTGGCATGGGACCGAAGCTCTCCATGCGCGAATAGTGCATCGCCACATTTCCACTATCCAGGTAATTCAGGTAGCCTTTCAAGATGTCCTCATCGGTCATGGTGACACCACGTGCATCCACCACCGCGCCGGCCTCCGTATTCAATTCATCATCCCGGTGGTCGGGCACCAGGTCATGGTCGCCATCGATCGGGCAGCCACGCAGATCCACTTTTACGCCAGCAGGTGTATTGGGGCATAGATCACGTATGTCCTTGACCCCATCCTCATCCAGATCTTCCGCCAGTACGATCAGATCTAGTTCCTCACTCCTAAATGGGGTGGAACGCTGTTTCTTCTTCTTCCTTTCCATCGGCACCGCATAGCCGAGCGAGAAGGAGGTGTACAAAATGCGGTCGTTGCGGCCATCGCCCCGCCGATCCTCCAGACTCTGGTCCGTAACACCATCGATAAGGTCGGTGAACGTATGATGCAGCGTTGTGGAGAATCGCAGATCGAAACCACCACCCAGATCCATTCGTGCACCGATCCCTACAGGTACGCCCCAGGTCCTTTCGGGATATTTTCCGAAGCCATCCCTGTTCAATTCCCGAACATCAGTCTCATAGATATAGTCCCTGCCGATGATGATCGCTTGATCCGCATTGGGTGCGCCTTCGGGAATATCCCGGATCGAGCCATCGCTCCAATAGTTGTACTCATGGCCCTGCGCATTGTAGAGGTCGGTCTTTGTAAGGAACTCCACCGATTCGAACCCCAGGGTGATGTACGGCTCAACACGCCTGCCGGGGTTCAACAGCTGGTGGAAGTTGTACCGGAATTGGAAGCCCCCGATCGTGATCCTTGACTCGAAATTCAAATTGCGGGTGGCGCTTCTTTCGTTGATCCCGGCCCTGCCATGGAGCGCATATAGCCCTCCCTCCAGCCATTCGGTGATGGGGGTGGTGGCTCTTAATTCATATCCCAAACGGGCCACCAAGGGGCTGTAACTGCCGTGATCGCGGCCAACATCGCCATGGAAGGCGAACATGCCCACACCGAGCCCGAAGGATGGGCGCAGCTGGATCCCATTTTGGGCCGGAGCCGCAGGGCCAAGCGTATCGGACTGTGCCGATGTATGTTGTGCATGGAATGACCAGAGGATCCCCGCCAATATGTACGGGACCACCCTTGCATAGGGTGTGCGGAGGATCCGGCGGTTCACCATGGTCAATTATGGATCATTGCACCCACTTTTGATCGCTCAACAGAAGTGCTTCCTGCACAGTGATCCTCTCACCATTGTTGTAAGCGGTCACAAATGGGCCTGGAAAGTTA
>JAEZCB010000141.1 GCA_023412755.1 Bacteroidota bacterium | reverse complement strand
GATTGGAACGATGACTTCTTCACCGCCGGCTTCCCTGGCTCGAACTATCCGCCGTTCTATGTGGATGGCGACCTGTGGCCCAGCATCCGCTGGTACAATGAGCCGGTCTCTGGAGCGGATATGTATGATGGTCTGGTAGGTGTTACCGGCACCACCCACGCTCTGGAAACAGGCCGTGGATATGCCGTGTGGAGCGGCGATGCGCTGGGTGGCACTCAAGCATTCAAGATCGATGTTACCGGCGAACCGGTGATCGCGCATTCGCCCATCACCCTGCCGATGAACTATACCAACAGCGGCAACATCACGGAGGATGGATGGAACCTGGTGAGCAATCCGCTGCCCAGCCCCATCGCCTTCAGCTCCGTATCCCGCGGCGCGGATGTGGAGAACGCATACTGGATCTACAACCCCACCAACGGCAACAACGCATCGTGGAATGGCACGGTAGGTACCAATGGTGCCAACGGCATCATCCAAAGCTCCCAGGCATTCTGGCTGAAGGCGAACGGCCCGGCTGTTACCACTACCATCGGAGAGGCAGCGAAAGTGGCGGGGAACGGTGGTGGTCTCTTCGGCGGCCCTGCCGGACAGCAGGATGAATTGCCACTGCTGCGCCTGAAGGTGGGCAGCGGCATGAACAGCTTTACTGATGAAGTTGTGATCGTGTTCCAGGATGGTACTCCAGCATACGATGCAAACGATGTGGAGAAGTTCGTCTTCAGCCATCCTTCGGCTCCGCAGATCTCCACTTTGAGCAGCGATGGACATGCACTTACCATCGACATGTACGGTGCTTTCGAGACCGCCATCCAGATACCCGTGCTGATCGATGTGCCTGCCACAGGTAACTATACCATCACCGCCACGGAACTCGTTGGCATCGATGGCTACAGCTGCCTTATGCTGGAAGACCTTGTCACGGGCATCTTCACACCGCTGAGCAGCGATGCCAACTACAGCTTCAGCATGCAGGCTGATGCTGATGCGAGTGAGCCCCGTTTCATGCTCCATGCAAATGCTCCTCTACAGAGCAGCCTTACGCATCCCAGCTGCTTTGGGGAGACCAATGGAGCGGCCACCATCACCCATCCGTTCGCGGAAAGCTTCGATGTGATCTGGATGACCTCTGCCAATGAGGTGATCGCTTCCATGGACGATGCTCCGGGCATGGCCACCCTGGAAGGGCTCGCCGCAGGCAACTACACCGTGAGTGTGAGCAGCGATGCGGGATGCGGTGCCTTAACCAGCACCTTCACGATCACTTCACCATTCGCGATGGAGACGACCATCGAAACCGTGGAGGCTTCATGTCCAGGTATGGCCGATGGCGTACTGGCCGTGGAAGTACTCGGTGGCACTGCACCATACACTTACGCATGGAGCAATGGTGCTGATGAGGCCATGATCATTGCCGCCGCCGGTGTTTACGCGGTGTCCATCAGCGATGCCAACGGATGTGCCTTGGAATTGAACGAGATCGCTCTGGAAAGCGGGGATGGACCTGAGGCCTCGTTCGAAGTACTGGATGAGATCGTACTCGTGAACATGCCCATTACGCTGGCGAATACCACGACCATGGCCGATACCTACTTCTGGGAGTTCAGCAATGGTGTCACATCGGAGGAGATCTCCCCGAGCATCATGTTCACTACGCCGGGTGTCCATAGCATCACATTGACCGCTTATTCCAACGGCTGCGAGGATACCCACACGATGGAGGTGATGGTTCAACTGGGTACCTCGGTGCAGGCGGTGAAGAAGGAGGAGACCAATGTGTGGTTCGATGGCAGTGAGATGATCATCACACACAAGAGCATGGAAGGTGACATGGCCATCGCGGTCTACGATGCCGCCGGCAACCTGCATCTTCAACATGTGGCGAATGCCTCCGCCGGCCGTGTCGAACTGCCAGCGGCAGACCTCTCCACGGGCATCTGGTTCGTTCGGATCGATGATGCCAGCGGTCACGCCACCTACCGTGTACCGGTGATCCGTTGATCGAATAGAACACAAAACAGGAAGTCCCGCGCCATTCAGGTGCGGGACTTCCTGTTTTGTTATGGCGAACTACCCATTCACGGCCTGTAGCAAAGCGCCCATGGAATGGAACGTGCGGATGCCGGATGGTACTGTGGATGCATCCACCTTCCCCATTTGCTGACCGGCGATCCAGAAGTCCGCACGATCACTAGGGATCATGGCACGCAGGGCAGCAAGGAAGCGCGGAACTTCGGAAGGCTGTGGCTCAGTGGTGACAATGGTGATGAGGACCAGATGTTCCCGGAATACTGAAGTGAGCTGCTCCAGATCCTTATGCGGCACGCTCTGCCCCAGGTAGATGGTACGTTCACCTTTCAAACGAAGGAGGTAATTCACGTAGAGCAGACCCAGTTCATGCAATTCGTTCTCCGGAAGGTAGAGGATGTGGATCCGATCATTCCTGGGCGAGGACAATGGAAGCCCATTGATGGCCATCAGCAGTTTTTGTCTGATGAGGTTGCTGATGAAATGTTCATGTGCAGGACAAATGGAGCTGGTCTGCCAAAGCACACCGATCTGCTCCAGCAGCGGTACATACACCTGTTCGATCAGATCAGTGAAGCTGTGCTCTTCCCGGTACCGGCCACTCACACTTTCAAAAAGGACCTCATCGAAACTCAGCATCGCCATTTTCAATGTGCCAATGGCTCCCGGCCCTGGCTCCTCACTCACTGCCACCGTGCGCACCAACCGATCTCTCTCCGCGGCGCTCAATGAGGCGATCTTGGAGATCTTGTAGCCATGCTGGTTAAGAAAGGCCACATTCATGATCGCCTTCAATTCGTCTATGCCGTAGGTACGGATGTTGGTGCTGGTGCGATCGGGAGATAGAAGTCCATAGCGCCGTTCCCACATTCTAATTGTATGGGCCTTCACCCCGGAGAATTCCTCCAGATCCTTGATCTGGAAACGCTGCATCAAAGCGGCCATGGACTCTGTTTACAAGCTTGGTCTGGTGTGGTACAGGAGAAGCAACACGCGAACGCCTGCTAAGTTCATTCTTCTTGAGCAATGGCGGGATCGGGAATTGCTCCCAACCCCGCCATTGGCATCAAGTTCACTGCCCGATGATCACAGGCATGGTAAGGCTGGAACCACCGGAGATGACCCTTGCCATGTAAAGCCCCGCGGGCATTCCGTTCACATCCAAGGTCATGCGTCCTCCTGAGAGGGCCATGTTATGTGTGCTTGCCAACCGGCCATGTGCATCATGAAGAAGGATCTCCATGGGGCCATCCGCCAGGCTGGGGATCTCGAAATGCAGCTGTTCCACGGCAGGATTGGGCCACATATGGATCCGGATGTCACCATTCAGGTCTATTACGTTCGTGGAAAGAGGCAGTGCCACCAAAGGGCCTCCGGCAGGCAGAGCCACGTAAAGTCCGAATGGTTCACCGTTGCTGTTCATGGAAGGATCCAGGAAGCCCGAAGCCAGCACGACAATGGCCGCATCCGCAAGACCCAAGGAGTTCAGTGGCGCCTGGTAAGCCACAAGTGGTGTACCATCAGAGGTCTCCACCTGGAGCACGAAGTCGAGAGCAGGCACTTCCAGGTAGCCTTGGAATTCGCCATAGGCCATATCATCAACGATCGTGGTGCCTTCCAACACGGCCGTTTCGGACACATCCACCACGGGAGCATCGGTGGCACCGTGGAAGACCAGCACATCCGTATTTCCGGCCTCATTGGCCATTTCCCGTCCTTCATTCACATAGAGCTGGAATGGCTGGGAGGGAATGTATCCGGACGCGCTCACAATGCCATTCGCAACCACAACATAGGTGGCGCCAGACTCCAATTGTAATGGGAAATCCGCGATCACGTCCTGTGGGCCCATGCTGTTGCCCGGAGCTATACCTATGTTGAGATCCACACCAGATGGAAGATCCAGGTAGGGGTCGCGGTACGGAAGGCGAAGTCATCGATCGCGAGAGCGCCATTCACATAGACATCCACTTCAGCAGTGGCCGCATCGGCACTGTTGTGTATGATCTGCACGCGGGCATCGGCAGGCAGTTCGGCTTGTGGCAGGGGGAGCAGCGGGCCACCAACGGCACTTGCCACGAACAGACCGAAAGCAGGGCCATCGCTATTGACAGAAGGATCCAGAAAGCCTGATGCCAGCACGGTGAGTGCAGAACCTTCCAGACCCAATGTGGCCAAAGGTGCATCGTAAGCGGCTACGATCGCGGTGTTATCGGCACTGCGGATCTGCAGGTTGAAGTCCAGGGTGGGAAGTTCCAGATATCCGGCATAGTCGCCATATGCCAGGTCGTCAACGATCGTGGTGTTCACCACGGCGCTTTCAAAAACATCGACCGTGGGGGCATCCGTACTGCCATGGAGCACCAACACATCCGTACCATCTCCTTCTGCGGTTTCTCTGGCCTCATCGAATACATTCAGTGTAAAGGCCGGAGACGGTGAATAGCCATTGGAGCTTATGATGCCATTCGCCACGATGATATACGTTGCACCATCCGCAAGAGTGAAAGTTTCCGTATAGATGCTTTGCCCTGAATTTGTGCTGGAGGCGGGTGCTATACCAACGGTGAAAGGAATGCCGGCAGGAGCATCCACGAAGGGTGAAGCTGTCCGGAATGCGAAGTCATCCAGCAGCAGTGTGGTGTTGAGCCAGATATCCACTTCACTGGCCGCTGCATCGGCGCAATTGTGGATCACCTGTACACGGGCTGTTTGCGCGTGCCCGATAGCGGTCATCAAGACCAACGCAGGTAGGGTAAGGGATCGAAAGGTCATTTGTTCTTTGTTTATGTGTAGAACAGTAGTAGATCACTTTTGTTCAATGTTTAATATGTTAAAGTTGAACAAAGAAGATCACGAATGACGAACGGCCGGTCCTCATATGGCCGGCCGTTCAACTTGGGGCTTGTAAGGCCTTACCTATATACCGCTACATAACCTTGGTAGGTAAGGATCTCCTTGGTGATGGCATTTTGCACCACCACCCGATACATGTAAGTGCCATCGGCCACACGCTGGCCATTGGAGGTGCCGTTCCAGCCCTTGCTCAGGCTATTGGTGGTGTAGATGGAGTTGCCCCACCGGTTGAAGATCTCCATTTCGAAGTTCTCAGTGTCTATCGCATGGCCCATGGGCAGGAAGAGGTCATTCATGCCATCGCCGTTCGGTGTGAAGGTGTTCGGCATTTCAATGAAGAATTCGTCCGCGATGAGGTGCGCGATGATGGTATCCGGCCCAAGGAAGGTCACGGTGAGTTCCATGGATGTGCTGTCGTTCGGCACATAAGCATGCTGGCGGACCTCCCAATGCGACCATTCATAGAACTGATCGGGTTCCACATGGAACTGGTAGGGTGTCAATTCCTGTACGCTTACTTCCACAGGGAAGTTGGAATAGTTCACTCCGTCGAAGATGATGTCGCCACCTTCTCTTGGATCCATATCCAACACCACGGTGAAGGTCTGTGGTGGATCGAAGTGGGCGATGATACTGTCCGGAACAGTGAGCGTGAGCTGTACGAGGGAATCCACCAATGAGGGAGCGATCGTGTTGCCGCTGGTGGTCTCCCAATGACTGAAATACCAGCCTGGACTTGGGATCGGGGCGAGTTCGATGGGCACGTTCGCAGGTTTGGAATCGTAGTGCGGATAAGTGGCCGGGATATCGGCACCGATCCGTATCAACCCGCCATTCGGGGGTGAAACATTGAATACCACATCGTGGAAGATCTCAGGCACGAAATGGGCGATGATGGTCCCTGGGCCTACCACGCCCAATGCTACCAAAGAGTCGGTCATGGATGGTGTTATGGTATTGTCACCTATCACTTCCCAATGGCTGAACGTGTAGCCTGGGTTCGGTATCGGGGCCAACTCGTTACCTATGTTCCCGAAGTAACTGCCCGTATAGGCATAGGCCTCAGGTGTGATCGAGTTGATCCTGATCCTACCGGCGCCAACAGGGGAGACATCGAACACCAATTCGTAGGGGCCTTCCACGTCGTAGCAGTCCTGCATCCCTTCCTGCATCATGTAGACGCAGCGGTCCTCGATGAATTGGCGCATGATGTTCACATTGTTCTCCCATTCCGCCATGGTGCCACCCCAGCGTGCGATCTGCCCTGGCATTTCCGGAGCTATGTTGCCTATCAAGCTGTCAAGGAAAGTGAGCATGAAATCACATCCGAAATACGTGTTGATCAGATCGGAATAGCGGTTCACATAGAAGTTCCTCACCTCCTCATTCTCATCCATCAATTTGGTAAGGATGTTGGTATGCCCCTGGCCACCCGGATTACTCAATTGTTCGGCCTGGCAAGGTGGCGCTTGTGCGGTTTGGTTTGGGATACCTGTGAAGTTGGCGTAATGGTCGAAGGTGGCATCCATATCCCAAAGGATATAGCGCCATTTGCGTGCTTCCCCATCCGGGTTAAGGCCACGCCACCATCCGGTGTTCCAGTTGAGCCAATCGGAACAAACAGTGTAACTGTTCAATACGAAATAATCCACCAGGCTGCGCCAGTTCAACTGGCCATCCACATAGGCGAAATTGTCTGGATCGCCCATGTCGTTGTTCATGATGTAATTGCGCAATGCCTGCCAATCCGTTGAGGCTTGCGCACCTCCGTATTCATTCCATGTACCGCCCCAGGTCTTGATGAACTGCAGATCATACCGATCCTGGCCATAGTAATACCTGGTATAGGCATGATCATCCACCTTTTCACGTACATCATACACGCCCCAGTACTGGCCGTTCACATATAGTACACAGGGTTGATAGCTTCTTTCATCCAGGTCGAGGCCGGCCACCTGGCTCAAGGCCTGCACATACATGTCGCGGATGTGCGCCGGTTGCCCCGGACCATAGTTGAAATTGTCACCAGCCGCCGCTTTGATGATGAGGCGCTTGAACTTGTCCCGATCGGTGATGTTGAAGATCGGGTAGTTGATCCCATCGTTGTATCCTGTCTCATCTCGGGCTATATAATCGATGCCTCGCTGCCCATACGCCCAACTGTCCTGGCCATGTTCATTGAATTCACCGTACGCCTCGTCGCGAAGGATCCCCGTGGGGGAGAAGTATTCCAGGTTGCCAAAAGGCTGTATTCCACCGTTGCCATTGAGCAGCGTGAGGAGCTGGTTGCCGGAAATGCTCAGCACATCCACCGTATGGAAGTCATCTATGAAATATGTATTGGTCTCCATGAAGCTGCTCTGGCTTCCGGGAGGACCGAACGCCGCAGCGCGGATCACGGTGGTCTGCGTTACATTGATCGGCCCAGTGTATTCCGTTGAAGTGGCGGTAGGCTCGGAGCCATCCAGCGTGTAGCGGATGGTGACACCATCGGCCGCGGTGATCGTCACTTCCTGTGATCCGGAATAGAAACCGGCCGCTGGGAGGAGTACCGGCCGTTCGAGATATTCCTCGATCTCACCGTTGTTCGCGGCACCTGGGGTGGGGGTGTTGCTCAACGACCAATCGCCCCCATCAGGATAACGGATCCGGCTGTGGCCTGTTTTGGTGCGCGTGAGGAGTACGAAGGAGAAGCTATCCACCAGATCGCCATTGGGATCGCTCAGCAATACATGGTCCTCATCGGTTTGATTCAAGGTGAAGCTTGTATGGAGATAACCTCCCGAGACCTCATCCCGCTTGCTGCACACGAAGACCAGATGGCCATTACCCGGAATGATGGTGCCCGCCGGGATCTGCCATTTCAATGGGTTGCCCGCCCGGTTGCTCACCCACCAGCCCTCCAGATCCACTGGATCGTTGCTGGTGTTGTAGAGTTCGAACCAGTCCTCGTACCGGTTGTAGTTATCCTGGAAGTTGTTCAGGTTGGAAGCGTGCACTTCATTCACCACGACTTGTGCATGGCTGAACGAAACAGCGGCCAGGAGCATGGCCGCCAGTAAGACTCTGAATGGCGTCATCTTGCAGGTTCGGTCTGGGCAAGTCGGAATAAAGGACGGTGAATCTACCAATTTTCCGCTTGAAATGGTTCCATGGGAATGACGTGTGATCGGGTCCGCGCGGTGCCTGGTGTTCATTCAAAGATCCAGATGCTGGTAATAGCCGGTATCCACATTCAGCAGAAGTTTGGTGTGCAGCGTTATCTGGCCCACATGGTAGCTGAAATGCTCGGCCACATGCATGAGTATGCCTACGCCGGTATGTTCGAACACCTGCACTTTATACAAGCGCTCCAGCGCGCACTCATCAAGAGAGGAAATGATGATCTTGGCCTGTTGGATGGTGCGGTCCAGATCGCCCATGAGCCGGACGCGATCCATGGGGCCTGCTTCGGTGAATTCCCGGTTTCGCTGGCGCTCATCCCTTTCGCCCCCCATGGTGGCCATGATGTATTGGCGCACGTTACCGCCCAGATGGAGGATCAGATTCCCGATGCTCACCACATGCTCATTGGGCCGGTGCCAGATGTGCCCATCCGAGAGCTTGCCCGAGCATCGGTGGATCCTGCCCAGTCCTGTCTCCAGATGGCCGATCGTTTCCTGTTTCAGAAGCCCGGCGATGTCCATGGTGTGGTAAATATGGAACGGCGGCCATGCCGGCCGCCGTTCTCAAAGATCGTATTTGCACCGGTTCAAGCCGCCGCCTTCGCCTCCTTTGGCTTGTATCCGCTGCCGATGTGCTGATCCAGGAAGGTTTCCATGGCCTTGTAGAATTC
>JAEZCB010000126.1 GCA_023412755.1 Bacteroidota bacterium | reverse complement strand
ACCGCCACATCCGCGGATGTGGCGGTGGGGTACATCTGGGACCTTGGCGATGGAATGCCTGTGGCCGGGCAGCACATCGCGCATAGCTTCGGCGACCCAGGCACCTACACGGTGTGCGTATCCGGATGGTACGTGCCCGATGGACAGCAGGACAGTTGCTGGGCCACCAGCTGTACGGATGTCGCCATCAGCGGGAATGATACATCCTGCGATGAACTGGTGGTGGACTTCGCTTGGGCGACGGTGGAAGGCGGCATTCAATTCACCGGCCTTTCCAGCATTCCCGGAACAGTGCTTTCGGTGGAATGGGACTTTGGTGATGGAGAAAGCTCCAGTGCCGGGTCTCCTTTCCATGCTTATCTGGAGCCTGCGGAGTATGAGGTGTGCCTAACGGTGCAAAGCATGATCGGTCCACCTGCGGATCCCGATACATGTGAAGCCACCACCTGCCATCTGGTGCAGTGGGAAGGAGGTTTCGATCCCTGTGGCGGTCTCCAGACCACATTCAATGGTTGGGCCACCGATCTGTTCACCTGGCAATTCACCACCGCGTTCATGGCCGATGGGCATGTGTGGGAGCTCGGCGATGGCACTATGGATGAAGGCGGCACCGTGACCCACACGTATGGTGCTTTCGGTGAATACGAAGTATGCCTCACCAGCTGGTGGCTCTCCACAACACTGGACACATGCTGGAGCACCTATTGCGAGGTATTTCAAGTAGGCAGTGTGGAGTGCTGGCCGGAATTCATGGCAGGGTTTTCCTGGGAGGAGCAGGATGGGTCATTCATCTTTCAAGCCGATGTGAACCTGCCGGTGGCTGGGATCATCTGGGACTTTGGAGATGGAACCAACGGCACGGGCGAGATGGTGCAACATGTGTATCAGTTCCCTGGAGCCTATGAGGTATGCGTGGATGCATGGTACTACAATACCATAGCGGACGATTCCTGTTGGGCTGGATCATGCCAGACCTTGGAGATCGTGGGAGAAGATTGCGATCCGGAGTACAAGGTCACCATCCAGTCGGAACACCTGGGAGGTGTCACCCATCAATTCACGGCAAGCAGCAATGCCCCGGCCGATGGATTCCACTGGGATCTCGGCGATGGCACCCAGGCCACGGGGGAGCAGGTCATCCACATCTTCGAACCACCGGGGCCCTATGTGGTCTGCGTGGAAGCATGGTATTGGCTGCCGCCGGAGGACACCTGCTGGACCACGGCATGCACCACCATCGATCCGGTCGGCATTCCGGAATGGCCGCAGGACCATCAGTTGCTTATCCATCCTGTGCCAGCGCGGGATGTGGTGAGGATCTCCGCTCCTTCGGGAGCACCCATTCCCAAGAGTATCGCGTTGATCACCATCGATGGCCGCCCGTTGCGCCACCAACGGATCACGCAATGGCCATGCATGCTGGAAGTAGGCGATCTGGCCGCAGGGACCTTCCTGCTGTGGGTCGGCTACGAACACGGGAGTGTGGTGCGTCGGATCATGATCGAGTGATCGCTGTAGTAAGTTGGCCGGTCCAGATGATGTACCGGGCCATATTCGCGCTGCTTCTCTTCCATGCCACCATCGCCCTGCATGCGAAGGAGTATGCCGTTCCACCGGGTGATGTGGGCGCATTCTTCGCGAACCTGCCGGAGGATGCCACTAGCGTATCGTTCTCCCAGGCCAGTGTATACCATAGCGAGGGCGACATACTGCTGCCGGATCGCACCCTGCTGGTGATCGATGGCCGCGGGGCGGTGCTCAAACTGGGGCCATCATCGAACGGCTTCACGCGCAAGATCACCGATCAGAAGGATGCCCAGCGGCGAACCTCCAGCCGCTATGTGATCAGGGATTTCGCTGCCATCGAGGGCGGCAGGAAGGGCGTGGACCTGAAGGCCAGCCTTGGTAGCATTATCTCCAACTGCCGTTTTCTCGCACAGCGGGAAGCCGCCATCGATCTGCGGTTCTGCCTGATGACCAATGTGGAGAATGTGCTGGTCACGAATCCTGCGGATAAAGGCATCGTGGTGCGGCATGGCGACTGGCCCGGGGCCACTGGTACAAACAGCCAGAGCAACAGCACGGTGCTGCGCCAGTGCCGGGTATACGCTTCACGCACCACCACCATGGCATTCGCGGTGATCAACACGGGCGGGGTGCGCATGCTGGATTGCATCTCCGAAGGCGAGGCCGCGGACCATGACCTCTTCCTTACCGCCACGCTGGATGGTAGTGAAGATCGCCGCGCGAACAACCCGGTGGTGAAGTCATTCACGCTGGAGAATTTCCACATAGAACACCGGCTGCGCAAAAGTTCCATCTATGTGAACATGCCACCCAAGGCGGCCGTGGTTCTGCGCAATGTGTACTGGAATTCGCCCCAGGAAGCGCCGGTGATCCTGTATGTGAGTGGTCAACTCACGTTGATGGACATCGGCTGGTGGCGCAGCGAACTCATGATCCACACGCGCACTTCGGCGCCACGCATCAATGTGGTGCGCGCACCCAGTGCCCTTGGCATCGGAGACAAGATCTTCCGCACCAGCACCCGCGCCGGATCATTCCAGCTGGTGGACCCGCTGCCAGGGCACCAGGGATTGAACCTTACGCACATCCGCATCACGGACAGTTCCTTCTGAAGCGGCGCGGCATGCCTACTTTTCGCACCGTTGAAGGAGATCCGCACATACAGGGAGTTCACCGCGCACGAGGGCATGCGATCGAAGCTGCGTGCATTCGCGCGGCGCATGGCCCTGCGTGCGTCTTCCTTCGGCAGGGATATCGGCAGGAGCAGCGGCTGGATCGCATTCCCTTACTACCACCACGTCTTCGATGATGAACGGAAGGGGTTCGAGCGGCAGTTGAAGCATCTGCGGAATTTCGGTGAGTTCATCTCCATGGATCGAGCGGTGGAAATGATCACGGGCGGAACAGCGATCGCTGGCCGCTATTTCTGCGTGAGCTTCGACGATGGCTTCCGATCGTGTCATGATAACATGCTGCCGATCACTGCGGCCATGGATATCCCTGTGATCATCTACCTCCCCACGGACCTCATCGGCCTGGACCCAGCGAAGGAAGATGAATTGAAGCGGATCATCCAATTCTATCCGGAGCGGCCCCGCTTGATCCCCTTCCTGAATTGGGAACAATGCCGCACCATGATGCAGCATGGCATCAGCTTCGGTTCGCATACCGCCACGCATGCCAACCTTTCCAAGATCACTGATGGTGAAGTGGAGCAGGAGCTTGCTGGTTCCAAGCAGGTCATGGAAGAGCGGCTCGGCACAGTCTGCGTGCATTTCGCCTGCCCATGGGGCCGACCGGGCCTGGATCTGCGTGTCAATGCTCCCGTGATCGCGGCCAAGCTTGGCTACCGATCCTTCGCTACAACACAACGCGGACGTATGCGGGCTGGCGATGATCCCATGCTCATCCGACGGGACCACCTGATCGCCGGATGGGAGAACTATCAACTCGATCATTTCTTCGGCCGGTGATCGCCGCTGCGGATGTGCATATAAGACCTGCGGTACGTGGTGATGCGTTGGAAGTGTGTGGCCTTCTCCACCGCTTGGAATTGAATGTGCCGTCCAGCGATCATGCCGAAGCCTGCGAACGCCATTGGGACCGGCTTTGGGATAAGAATCCCTACTTTGAAGTATTTCCGGGTCCTGTGAAGTATGGTTGGGTGATGGAGCATGCAGGGCGGATAAGAGGTTTCTTCGGATGCATTCCCCGCGTATATGTGAACGAGGGCCGATCCATCCCGGTGGCCATCGCGAGCCAATGGGGTGTGGAGAAGGAGTACCGTGCCCATACCACCATGCTCTGTGATGCCTTCTTTAACGACGACTCCTTTACGACGCGGCTGGTGACCACGGCGATCAAACCCACGGGCAGGATCTTCGAGCGTTACGGTGGTGCCGCCATGCCCGACCCTTCGTTGATGTTGGTGTACATGGTGCCACTGCGACCGGAAGAACTTATCATGCACAAGCTTGGTCCCAAGGCACGGTTCCTGAGGCCACTGATCAAGCTGGCCACCGCGCCTCTGCGTTGGCGTACCTCCAGGATCAAAAAGGATCACCGTGTGAGGGAGGTGCCGGCAAGCGATCCGCCGGAAACGATGGATGAATTCTGGCGCCGCCATATCGCGGGCACAAATGGCATGCGCGCGTCAAGAGCAAGACCCTTTCTGCGATGGTATCTGGCCACAGGTTCACGCGGGCTGAAGAAGCGCATGGTCGTGCTTGAAGAAAATGGAGAGGTGAATGCCTATGCCGCCTTCATGGAAGAGCCCGTGCCAGGCAGCAGCATCAAGCGGTACAAGATCATAGACCTGCTGGTGCTGGACGAACGGATGAAACGAACGATGATCCGGGCCCTTACGCGTCTCGCCTACGCGGAAGGAGCCGATGTATTGGAGTTGCATTTGCCGGGCATGATCGGCAAGCGTGCGATCGACGGTTATTTGGCTGTCCGCCATGTGCCGCAGTTCCCGGTGTACTACCACACCACCGATCCGGAAGTAGCGCGCACGATCGATTCCCGGGGGTGGCGGATCTCTCCATTCGATGGAGATGCCGCCCTTGCGTGATGTGGTTGAGATTAATTTTTCATGAAAAAATATGATTTTACTTCGATATTTTAAAATATATCTTTCCTTTGATTGAAAGAGGAGAAAATGGTAGCCATCATATTAAGGTATGTGACTATTGTAATCGTTATAGTTGGATGTAGCAAAGATGTATCACAGCCATCAAGGCCGACTGGCTCGCTACGAAACTTCAATGATTGTTGTGATAGAGTGACGCCAATAGTGGAGTGTGATGGAATTTTGCGCTATGAATCAATGTACGAATTCCAAAGCGCATACGAATGTCTCAAGGAACTATATGAAGCACACAATGCAGCGTTTGAATCATTATATGGTGATCTTGATGAGGATGATTATAATGACCTTGCTGATGTTGAATTAGTCGATGACCAGCCATTCATTGATTTCGAAAATTGTTTTGAACATATATCATATCGTGCATACATGGCAAACTTACTCGAGCTATGGGAAAATGATTCCAACGCGAATCCATTGATGAATCGTAAGCCTACGGCCAACTACCTCCCGTAGGATGCCGCTATTTTGCTAACGGCTGCCACTTGTAGGGCAGGAGCTCGTGCAGGCGGCTGGCCTTGTGCTCGGGGTTGCGGGCGATCACATCGCGCTGATAGGCGAAGGGCTCGATACCGTTGAGTTTGCAGGTGCCCAGCAAGGAGTACATCAGCGCTGCATTGCGTGCTCCGCGATCGCTTCCGGCGAACAGGTAGTTCTTTCGTCCGATCGCCAGGGGGCG
>JAEZCB010000089.1 GCA_023412755.1 Bacteroidota bacterium | reverse complement strand
CTTATATCCTCGTGGGCTATTGAATGTCACGAGACCATTGGCATCGGCGATCGAGGTTTCGGAATAATACAGTTTGTTGCCATAGTAATTGGCCAGGTACACCGTATCCTTCGAGAGACCTGCGATGTTCACCTCCAGCGTCCGCTTCGGCGGATCCTGGGCTGGGATCCAAAGGGTACAGAGGGTGATCAGGAACGTACTGGCGAGGCTACGTTTCAACATGGCTGCGAAATTAAGATCCGTCCGGCAGGCGCCCTTGTCAAGATCCATTCCACTAATTCCCGGTCAGGCGACTTCAGTCTTGAATTCGCTGGTGGTGTGGAAGGTGATCTCCGTGTTGTTCCTCCGTTCAAGGTCCAGCATGTAGGCGCTTGGCGCGATGAATACAGGGTTCCCATCCTTGTCCTCAACGATCTGCTGGGCTTTTACGCGAATGAAACGAGCGAGTTCCTCTTCTGAAGTGCTGGTGAGCCAGCATGCCTTGTGCGCTGGTATGGCCTGGAAGGCGCACTTGGCGTTGTATTCATGCTCCAGCCGATAGGCGATCACCTCGAACTGCAGTTCGCCCACGCACCCTACGATCTTCTTATTGCCGGGCTGCTGCACGAAGAGTTGGGCCACACCTTCATCGGTGAGCTGGCGTATGCCTTTCTCCAGCTGCTTGCTGCGCATGGGATCCAGGTTCACCAATTCGCGGAAGAGTTCCGGTGAAAAAGCCGGAATGCCGCGGAAATTGAACCTGGCGCCTTCCGTGAGTGTATCGCCGATCTTGAAGTTGCCGGTATCGAACAGGCCGATCACATCACCAGGCCAGGCTTCCTCCACAATGCTTTTGTTGGCGGCCAGAAAGCTCGTGGGTGTGGCGAACCGGAGCTGCTTCTCCAGCCGCACGTGGTGGTAATAGGTGTTGCGTTGGAAACGGCCAGAACAGATCCGGAGGAACGCGATGCGGTCCCGGTGGTTGGGGTCGAGATTGGCGTGTATCTTGAAGATAAAGCCGCTGAACTTGGGTTCGTCAGGCGCCACTTCACCTACATCCGTGGGCCGCGGACCGGGCGCAGGTGCGATGTCCGTAAAAGCGTCCAGCACCTCTTTAACACCGAAGTTGTTGAAAGCGCTGCCGAAGAACACCGGAGCGATGCGCCCTTCCCGGTACGCCGGGATGTCAAGCGGATCGTACACACCCTGGATCAGGTGCACATCCTCCTGGAGTTGCTTTGCCGCATCATGCCCGAGGTGCTCCTCCAAAGTGGGATCATTCAGTGTTCCGATGCGTACACTGGCATGCTCCACCTTGGTCTTTCCGGGCTCGAACAGCCGCAGCCCTCCACTGTACATATCGTACACCCCTTTGAATGTGGCCCCGATACCGATGGGCCAGCTCATGGGCCGCACCTTTATCGATAGCTTTTCCTCCAGTTCGTCCAATAGGTCGAAAGGATCCCGCCCTTCCAGGTCCAGCTTGTTGATGAAGACGATCACCGGCGTGTTGCGCATGCGGCACACCTCCATGAGGCGCTCTGTCTGAGCCTCCACACCCTTCACACAATCGATGACCAATACCACACTATCCACCGCCGTCAAGGTGCGGTAAGTGTCCTCGGCGAAGTCCCGGTGGCCCGGAGTATCCAGCAGGTTGATGAGCTTTCCGGCATAGTGGAAGGTCATCACCGAGGTGCTCACCGAGATGCCCCTTTGCCGTTCGATCTCCATGAAATCGCTGGTGGCCCCCCGGCGGATCTTGTTGCTTTTCACCGCTCCAGCCGTTTGGATGGCCCCACCGTAAAGCAGGAATTTCTCGGTGAGGGTGGTCTTACCAGCATCGGGGTGACTGATGATGGCGAAAGTGCGGCGGTGTTCGATCTCTTCCTTCAGGCCCATTAGCTGTGTTCTCCGGCGGGCCGCAAAGGTAACCAGTACCCCCGCGGTCCGCGGCTGTGATGACCGGCCGGTATGCATCGATACCTTTAGGGCCTTATCCCAAGAACATGCTTCGAAAACTATTCCTGCTTCCCTTTGCCGCGTATATGGCCTCCACCTCCCATGCGCAACCCGCTCTGGAACTCATCGAAGTGGCATCAGGCCTCCCTGATATAGTGGACATTGCCCATGCCGGTGATGAGCGGATCTTTTGTGTGCTGCAGTCCGGCACCATCCGTATTGTGCAGAATGATGTCGTATCACCCACGCCATTCCTGAACATCACCTCCCAGGTGGTGAGCGGAGGAGAACGTGGTCTGTTGGGCCTTGCCTTCGATCCCAATTACGCCGATAACGGGTACTTCTATGTGCACTATACAGCTCCCGGAGGATCGGGCATCACAACGATCGCACGCTACAGTGTTTCAGATAGCGATCCCAATGTGGCCGATCCAACAAGCCAGCAGATCATCTATACCTACCAGCAACCCGCCAACAACCATAACGGTGGCGATCTCGACTTCGGACCGGACGGTCATCTCTACATCAGCCTGGGCGATGGTGGCGGCGCGGGTGATACACAGAACAATGCACAGACCCTGAGCAATCCTCTTGGCGCCCTTCTACGCATAGATGTTTCAGGTGGCGGCGTGGGATATGAGGTCCCCGAGGAAAATCCATTCTTCACCGCAGGTGGGAACGTGCTTCCGGAGATCTTCGCATTTGGTTTGCGGAATCCCTGGCGTATCGGTTTTGATGCGCTCACGGGTGATCTATGGCTCGGTGATGTCGGCCAGAATGAATGGGAGGAGATCGATTTCTGGCCCTATGGTGAGGATTACAACAGCGGGCCGAATTTCGGCTGGCGTTGCCGGGAAGGACTTGTTCCATTTAATATGAGCGGTTGTGATGCCACATTAGAATCTTATGTGGATCCGTTGGTGGTACATCCTACCACCGGAAGCTGGTGCTCCATCGTAGGTGGTAGAGTTTACCGTGGCAGTCTGTATCCATCCTTGTACGGGCATTATATCTATACCGATTATTGCGCGGGACTGTTCTATTCCTTGTTTCCGGATGGTGCCGGAGGCTGGGAGAACGAACTCCTTTTGAGCGATGAGTTCGGATTCACAGTGATCGCCGAAGGGCATGATCTGGAACTGTATGCCGGCAACAAGAGCGATGGAAAACTCTTCCGTTTGGTGGATCCCTTGACCGTTTCGCAGCCGGAAGAGAAGGAGGGGCCCGTTTTCACCATGTATCCCGTACCTGCCCGGGAGCATCTTGTGGTGGAAGGCCAGTTGGAGGGCGTGAGCCGGATCCACCTCGTTGATGCTGCCGGACGCATTGTTGCCGAGCAACCTTTGAATGACGCCTATGGCCGCATCGTATTGGATACCAAGTCCGCTTCCGGCGGTGTCTATGTGCTGACCATGATGAGTGATGACGGTACGATCATCGCCAGGCGGTTGGTGAGTATCGCACATTAGGAAGCGATCAGCGCATTGTAAGGGCCAGGGTTTCGATCCTGGCCCTTTTTCATTCATGCACGATCTCAGGATGATCACTCATTGTGGCCCATCTGCCCGAAAAGATACTGGATCTCCAGCCTGGAATGCATGCTCCCATCACCCTCTAGCTACGTGCTGGACCAAAAAGAGAAGGGGCCATCTCGAAAGAGATGGCCCCTTACAAAAGACCTGTAATAGTCAGCCTTACGGTTGGATCACCAACCGCTCGGTGTGCAGTTGCTCACCTGCGGTGATGTTCACGAAGTACATGCCTGCGGCCATCCCGCCATCCAGGGCGATCACGGTGCTGAGCATGCCACCCTGTGCGGCGATCTCCTTGGCCACCACACGCTTGCCGAACATGTCGAAGATATCCACGCTAACGGCGAGCACGTCCTCTGGCAGCTTATCCATGCTCAGGAAGAGCTGGTCGCCCCGGTTGGGGTTTGGCCACATGTTGAGCTGGGCACCACCAATGGTCATGGAGCTGGTGGAGTTGCCAGCCTGCATGCCTGCAGGCGCGGTGATGTCCAGGAAGCACATCTCACCCCAGTCGCACCACTGGCCACCAACGAAGGCACGCTCGTGCACCTGGTATTGCGAGCCTGGGACCAGTGGAGGAGTTGTACCATTGGGGTTCTCCCAGAAGAGGCGCACGAAGTAGCTGCTGGTGGTACGGG
>JAEZCB010000010.1 GCA_023412755.1 Bacteroidota bacterium | reverse complement strand
GATTGGAGTATCCATGGATCTCCTTCAAACTCTTCTGGGAATGTGAACTCCAGTATGATGGACTGGGTTTCCAATATTCGCTCGATCAGGGATCCACCTGGCAGAATGTGGGCTCGGTGAATTCCACCCAAAACTGTCTGCAACAGTATTGGTTCAACCATGGTTCCATCAATTCCCTGAACCAGGCTTCGCCCAAACATGGATGGTCTGGGCGCGTGGGCCCCACGGTGGGCAGCTGTTTTGGTGGCCAGGGAAGCGGGGAATGGGTCACTGCATCGCATTGCCTCACGGATCTGGCGGGGGAGAGCAGCGTGAAGTTCCGCTTCATCTTCGGTTCCGGCACCACCTGCAACGCATACGATGGTGTGGCGGTGGATGACATATGGATCGGTGAGGCTGTGCCGAATTCCGCTTCATTCGCCTTCAACTGCGATGGCAATACGGTGGAATTCCAAAGCACCAGCGCACTTTGCCCCACCATGTTCCAGTGGAACTTCGGTGATCCCGGCTCCGGCGGTGCGAACACCAGCACATCGGCCGCTGCGAGCCACACCTATCCCGGCCCGGGCACCTATCAGGTGGCCCTCACCGTTTCCAGTGCCTGCAATGCCGCATCCACCGTGGTGCTGCCCGTGACCATCATCGGCGTGGAACTCGCGGCCACCGATCCCGGATGTGCTGGCAACGACGGCAGCATCACGGCCACGGTATCCGGAGGCAACGGACCCTTCACCTACACGTGGACACCAGCCGCACCGAATACCGCGACGATCACGGGATTGAACGCAGGCAGCTATTCCGTGGTGGTGACCGGCGCCGGGGTTTGTCGCGCAATGGCCAGCGTGGACCTGCAACAGCAGGATGATCCGCTGGTACTCACCGTGGAAGTGGGGGATGTGAGTTGTGCGGGAGCCTCGGATGGATGGGCGGATGTGGACGTTCAGGGTGGCACGGGTGGCTACACCTACGCATGGTATCCCTCAGGTGGTGATATGGAACTGGCCGATGGATTGTCCGCTGGATCATACATGGTCTCTGTGGCAGATGGCCGTGGCTGCAGCGGAACGGCAACAGCGGAGATCGGCTCACCGGAGCCATTGTCGCTTACCGTGCCGGCTGAATTGTCCATGTGCGCCGGCAGCACCCTTGAACTGCAGGCGGTGGTCTCGGGTGGTACGCCGCCGTACACCGTGACCTACGCACCGGAAGGGCCGCTGGTGGCACCGGTGGAAACCACCACATACACGATAGCCGCAGTGGATGCCAACGGCTGCACCGCGCCGGACCAGCAGACACTTGTGCAGGTGGGTGGTCCCGCACCGCCAGTGATCCTGGTGCAAAATGATCATGGCTGCGCTCCGCATTGCACCACGATCTCCGCCGATGGCAATGGTTCCATTGCGATCGATCCCGGCGATGGCTCAGGCATGCTTTCAGGCCCGGAGACACAGCACTGCTTCCCGGCCGGCACATATACCATGACCGCCACGGTTACCGATGATCTGGGATGTACCGCACAGAGCATCCTGGAAGATGCGGTCACCGTGGATCCTTCTCCGCTGGCCAGTTTCAGTGCGCAGCCACCGATCACCACCGTGGAATACCCGGATATCCAGTTCACCCAGCATACCCAAGGCGCGGACCAGTGGCAATGGTCGTTCGGGGATCCAGATGGCTCCACCACGGATCTGCACTCACCCCGTTTCAGCTTTCCAGGAGTCGGTTGCTATGAAGTGGTGCTGGAGGTATGGAACCAAATGGGATGCGCACATTCGGCCATGACGGAGGTATGTGTGGAGGATGAACTGGCCATTTACGTGCCTACGGCCTTCACACCGGATTCCGATGGCCTGAACGATGTGTTCCGGGTGATCACCAGTGTACGTTCACCGCGCTACTTCCACCTGGCGATCTTCGATCGGTGGGGCCGGCCTGTGCATGAGACCACCGACCATGAACAGGGCTGGGATGGTGATGCGCCGGGTGGAGCGTTGCCTACAGGGCTTTACGTGTGGCAGCTCCGGATGACCGACACCTTCGGCACCCCGCAGGAGCGAAAAGGTCACGTGATGTTGCTCCGCTGAACGGCAGCTTAGCGCACCTGTTCCAGCTTTAAGCGCAGGGCGTCCAGCTTCTTCTGTTCCGCATCGTGCTTTGCCTGCAGGCCCTCTGCCTCACGCGTGGCTTCAGGCAGTTGGGCCTCGTACTTGTTCACGTTGGCCTGCAGCTTCACCTCTTGTTCCATCACCTTCGCCACCTTCAGTTCCCCATCTGCTAACCGGGCCCTCGCTTTCGTAAGGCGTTTCAGGTCTTTCGGGTCATTGGTAAGGTTGAATTTGCTTTCGGCACCAACCACTTCTCCCTGGTACTTCGCGTTGCGCGCCTGTTCCTTCGTCCGGCTGGCTTTCACCTTGTCCAGTTTCGACCGCTCCTTGCTCAGCTTTTTTTCCAGCTTGGCCTGCTGTGATCCGCTCTTCTCCGCTTTGCTGCCCGCCCTTCCCATGGACCGCTCCTGAGCTTCGATCTGCTTATTGATCACCTCCTTGTTGTAGCGCACGGCCATGTCATGCACATATTGCTCCTGGGCCTGCTGATCCTTGAGGCTGCCATCCGCGGCCGGCTTGAAGGCCACGACCAATCTGGCGTTGCCGGTACGTTTGTCCGAAGTGGCCGCCGCGACCACATCCACCGGTCCTTCGGCAACAGCATCGATGTTGGCCCCGGTGGCAAAGGCGGGTTTGGAATTGACCACGGCCTTGCTCACCCCCGCCAGGTCATTCCTCCATATGCCCAGCAAGGTCTTCGCATCGGTCTCATATACAGTGAACCCATGACCCTGAAGCACCGTGTCCAGATGCGCCAGTTGTTCCGGTGTCACACGGATCTCGTTGTTCCATGTAAGAGAAGGCCCTCCCTTCTTCGATTGCGCCTGCAGCCCGGGAGCCAGGAGGCCGAGCAGGATGATCGCGATGGATCTCGCACCAGGGATCTTCATTCCACAAAGCTACCTGTGGCTGAGGATACTTGCTAGGGAGGGGGCAGTTTTCGCAATTCCTGGTACACGCGGTGGAGGGGGAGGCCCATCACCGTATAGAAGCTGCCCACGATCCTTTCCACCGCCACATAGCCGATCCAATCCTGCACGCCGTATGATCCGGCCTTGTCGAATGGCCGGTAGCGGTGCACATAGAAGGCGATCTCTTCCGGATGCAGCCGCCCGAAATGCACTTCGGCCATGTCGGTGAATGCCACCTGCCGGTCCATTGTCTTGAGACATACGCCGGTATGCACACGATGCATGCGGCCGGAGAGCAGGCCCAGCATGCGGGCGGCATCGGCGGCATCCTCCGGCTTGTTCAGCAAATGGCCATCCACCAGCACGGTGGTATCGGCGGTGATCAATGCCTGATCAGGAGCCAATGTTCCCGGCCAGGCGTTCGCCTTCTTCACTGCGAGATGCTCGGCCACCTCGCGATCATCCATTCCAGGGGGCGGAGTTTCATCCACATCCACTTTGGTGATCTCCACAGGAAGGTCCAGCCCCTTGAGCAATTCACGGCGCCGTGGGGAGGCGGAGGCCAGAATGAGCCGCCAGGGGTGGATCGGCGGCATGTCTTGCGGGGTGTTCAAGGCAGATAAGGTATGAGCAGGGAGAAACAGACGGCCATTACCATGGCGAGCTTCATCATCTGTCCTGCACGTACATGTTCCATCCTGTTCTGTGCATGGTATGTGAAACCGGCCGAGAGCAACAGGGGCCCGAGCACACAGATGCCCAGGTACCAATAGGTTATACGATCCTCCGGAAGCAGCATGCGAACGATGAGCACCCCGATCACCAGCAATGCCGTGTGGAACAACGTAAGCCCTTTCGCCATCCGCATTCCCCATGCTATGGGCACCGTACGGCAGCCACCCGCCAGATCTCCTTTCACATCGGCCATATCCTTTTGCAGCTCCCGCACCAACGTGCTCAAGAACGCGAATGCCGAATAGGCCAGGATCCAATACCAGAACTCATGGAACCCGGGTTCAGCGGCATATTGAACACCATCCGGGAGTGTGATCACCTGCGGGGTGCTGAAAGCATCGCGCAGCATGGGTATCTCGTACAGCCCAACGGTGAGCGGTACCAGCGCCGTTAAAATGGCGACCATGGTGTTGCCGATGACCAGTTGTTTCTTCAATACGGTGCTGTAGGACCAAAGTGCGGCTATGGCGAAGAGGGGCAGGGAGATCCACTGGAGCATGCCGCTGCGCCACGCCACATACGCGGACATCAACAAGCCCAGACCACTCAGCACGAGATGCGCGGTCATGGCCACACGTCTTTTCACCTTGCGGCCCACGATCACTTCATCCGGTTTGTTTATCCGGTCTATGCGGGTATCGAAATAATCATTGATGATGTTGCCTGCCGCGGCGATGAGCACCGTGCCCAGCACCAGCAACAGGAAATGGTCCATTGGCATCTGTGGCGCAAAGGCTGCCGGAATATCCAATTCGGCCAGCGTTCCCTGGTTCCCTGAAAGGCGAAGCAATTGCCGGAGGCCACGGATCAGGTTACCCTCGATCACACCATGCCGCATAAGGTACATGGTGATGGCGATGATCAGCAGGTTGAGAGGCCGTGTGAGTTTGATGAATGCCAGCATCCGGTCAGCACATGAAACCTTGGTGGCGGATCACAAATGGATCATGTATGATGACCGGGCCGCAGGATCATGGCCCGCGAACTTACTACGCTGATGGGGCTGGCCGCTTACACATAGGCAATCTTCCGTTGGGCGGCATCATCCGGGAGTACCACTTTCACGGGAGCGAGGCGGATGGCGATGTAGCTTTTCGGAATGATGCCCAGCAATCGTTCCACGCGGATCTCACAATCGGGGAACAATTCCTTCATCTCGCGTTTGGTGAGCAGGCGGGTGTAGTCCACCATCTCATCGATCGCGGCCTTGTTAGGCTTCTCCAGAATACCCCACAGGGTGAAGTAACGGGCGATCTTCCTGCGCAAACCTTTCGGCAGCCAGTGGACAAAAGGGGTCAGGTAGTGGGGTTCCAGCGGACACTCATAGGCGGGTGTTTGGATCCACAGTTTCTGACCCACCCGGCGCACTTCACTCGCGAAGGCTTTTTGTGCCTCGTAGTCGCCCACATGTTCGATCACCGAATTGCTGAAGATGATCGGATAGGATCCATCCTCATAAGGCAGCGCGCAGGCATTACCCTCGATGATCCTGATGCGGTGATCGGGATGGTCCTTTTCCTCCGGCCATGGATACACGATCAGGTTGAGGCACTCGATCAGCTCCACATCCTGCGGTGTATTGGTCCAGGTGTGCGGATAGCCGCCCACATCCAGGATCCGATCACTGGGTTTGGGTGAAATGGTCTTGCGGAATTGCTCGAACCGTTTCACACGCCAGATCTTGAATATCGGCCCGTAGAGATGATGGAGACGCATGGTATGTGCCGGATGGATGAGTAGCTGCAACTACAGTGATCCCTTCTACGTGCCGGACCTGATGATTGTTGCCGACCAAAATACGCCACCAAAGGCGTACTTGTATCGCTTGAAGAGTTACTTTTCAAGGATCGTCCAGGAATTGAGACCATTTCCTGAATAGATATCCATTCCACGAAAAGAACCCAACACCATGACCGAGGAGGAGTTCGCCAAGGCCCTGGAGCATGCCCCGGATCGCCGTTTGCTGGAGATGCTGGAATTTCCAGCGGAATGTGTACCGGAAGCGATAGCTGCTGCCCGGAAGGAGTTGGAACGAAGGGCACTTGTTCCGCAGGAGCGGGACGCTATAAGGCGAACCATTCAGCAAGAACGGGTGGAACAGGCCATGCGCGAGGCGAGAACGCGGCATTTTCAAGGACGGTTCAAGGATGTGTTGGAAGGCACGCGCGACCTGGTGATGGACCCCCGGAACGAAGTGGGTGATCGCCGGTGGGTGATGATCATGATGGTGGTGCTCTTCCTGCCGGTATTATTAGCGCTACCTCGTATCTGGTCCATGTTGATCCAGGGCTCCTTTATGGAAGGCACCGGCATATTGACCTTGGACATATTCATTCCATTGGTATTACTTCCCATCACCATCATTCTGCTCCATAAGCGCGATCTCAAGGGATGGTCGGCAGGTACCGTCTATGTCTCATTTGGCCTGGCTTTGGCCTCGATCCCACTCTTGCAGATGGTGCGATGGTGGGCCGAAAAGGATGCTGCGGGCACCGTAATGGTCATGGATGAATTCGATGATCCATGGGATGCCGGAACGACCGGTGGGGCCGCTGATCTGGATGGATCTTTTGAAGGGCCACAGGCGGTGGGGGATACCAACGTGCCAGGATCCACTTATGATCACCAGAGTGATCTTTCACTGGAGCTATCTGTTGATGAGCAGCAGGATCCAACGATAGCCTACGATGCCCATGAACTGGACTTGATGGAGCAGGAGTGGGAGGATATGATGATACACCAGACGTACGTGGTGACGTTTGGCTTCATCCATTCGCTGTTGTTGCTGGTGCTATTCCAGCATCCCCGCTCCACGCGCATATTCAATGTGCGAAGGCGGCAGCAATGGCTTTTCACCGGCGCCGGTTTCTTAACAGGTCTTCTCTTCGGAACATGGATGTTCTATGGCTGATCCTTATCGGGATCAGTGCGCGAAGCATCCTTCTTCCGCCGCTTCAGGATCAGGTCGCTGATCAGGCCATAGATCGTTCGCAGTTCCGGCCGCGATGCCAGCATCTTCACGTGTTGGTCCAACGTGCGCTGGTCGCCCCGCCGTGCAGGTCCGGTGAGCGATCGTTCCGGACCCATGGCCGCAACATTCGCGGCGGTGGTCTTCCACAGCGGCATCAGCAGATCCGGGGGTAGGCCATCGCGCTCCAGCATGAGGCAAGCTTCGTTGATCAACGCCACGGGAAAGTTGCTGGTAAGCACCGCCGCGAGGTGCAGCCGCTGTCTTTGTTCATGATCCATATGCAGCACGCGCCCACCCATGCTGGCCGCCAGCGGATCGAGCAGGTCACGATCCTCCCGGCGCGCCGTTTCCACAACGAGGGGAACGTCCTTCAAGCGTGGACAAGAGCCGGAGATGAAGGTCTGTACCGGCCAAAGAACACCCCTGCGGGCATGCGCTGAAAGCAGATCCATGGAGGAGGTGCCGGAAGTATGCACCACCAGTGCACCACCGGCATCCAGCCCGGTGGCCACTTCCGCTATGGCATCGTCCTTCACGGCAATGATCACCACATCGCTCTTTGGCAGGGGGGCGTTCAGGTGGAATGCGGCCGTGGATAGTGATCTGGCCACCTGGTGTACCCGTTCGTCATCACGCCCGGCCATGCCGATCAACCTTTGCCCGGCGTTTCTCAGGGCATGGCCCAATGCCGTGGCCACCTGACCATTGCCGATCAACAGGATCCTCAACGCCGTTGTACCGCCATCCTCTGCCATGCTGGTCGCCTGCTTCGATCAGGCACGTTCGCGGCGTTCCCCATGCACCACGGGATCCACCGCAAGCTGCCTCTGCCGCACATCTCGCCGCCTGCCATGCACCCGATGCCATACGGCCATGGAGGTGCCGATGAACATGAGCACACAGCCGATCCAAAGGATGTTGATGCCCGGGAAGATGATCGCCTGCATCACCACGAATTCCGTCTCCGCGATGTTGATGCCCAGTTTCATTCCTCCAGGATGATCCGGGTCTGGTGTCACTGAGGCCAGGCCATAACGGATCCGCAAGGGTTCCAGTTCGGCGCTCTTCCCGGCCACAGGTTGGTCATCAGCATAGATCACCAGCGGCTGTGCCTCGAACCAGCGATCCTTGTTGTATAGGTCCCGCACGCGCAGTTTGGCCGAATACACCGTGTAACGTTCACCGAGCATGGCCTTGGTCACGCTGTCCCGCACAGTGCGCACACTATCGATCACAACGATGCTGGTGGGGGTGATGATGGTATCACCGATATGTTTTTCATAGAGCCGATCGGGCATCCAGCCATCGTTGGCGGTATCCATTTCGGTGGTCAGGTCGGCATAGCGTACGTGCGTGTACAGGTCACGGTGCGGCCAGTGCTTGGTACTCGGTTCCGCCACATTGCCGAACCGGGGATTCAGTTGCACGAACGGTTCCAGCTCGAAACGCTTATCCCCCGGCTGGGTGGATGTCCATTCTGGCGTGTTCCACAAAGTGCGCCGGTCATACCGGTCCAGTGCCTCCCAGTGCTCCTCCATGTCCAGCATGTAATTCTCGCTGGCCAGGTGATCGTTCTTCGCCCGCAGCAGGATGTCGCCCAGCCTCACGGTATCGCCTGCCTGGTAGCGGCGCGGCTCCACGGCGAAGTAATCCATCAGGTAATGGATGTTGCCACCACGTAGATCGCGCCGCTTGTAGGTGACGAAGAATTCACCCATGCGCACGGTATCCGAACGGTAAAGCAGTATGTCCGTGCTGTTGCTGAAACCTTCATTCAGGTACCGCAGGTCCATGCCCTTGGTATTGCGGCTCACTTCATTCTGCCTGCTGGTGCTCACTAAAGAACCCAGCAGGATCAGTGCGAAGCCAACGTGCGCCACGGAAGGACCGGCCTTGGAGAGATCGCCTTTCAGCACGCGCTTGACGTAGCTGGCATTGGCGATGAAGGCGAAGGAGGTGGCGAAGAACAGCGCGATAAGATGCGATTCCCGAAGCGTGTATCCCAGCACGTACGCGGCTATGGCCGTGAGCAAAAGTGCCGCACCGACCGGCATCAGCATCTGCTTGAAGAACCTGCTTCTATCGCTTTCGCGCCAGCGCAGGTATTGGGTGAAACCGACCAGCAGCGAGACAATGAAGGCGAAGGGCAACTGCCATTTGTTGAAATGGGGGATCGGTTCGGTGGGCGGAGCGATGCGTGCTTCGGCGGCACCCGCGAAGAAGGATATGTCCGTGGCCTCGTGCAACGTATTGAAGAGCTTGGAGAAGGGCTCCATCAACAGGTTGAACACCGGCACCGATGTGGTGAAAGTGATCTGGGCGGCGCTCAGGAGAAGGACCAGAGAGCCGATGAACAACCAGAATTCACGCGACCATAGTTTCTCTTCCTCGTTGTTCATCGAGAAGTCTTTGAAGTAGACCTTCACGAGATTACCGATAGTGAAGGCGGCGAAGAGCAGGATCGCGGCCACTTGTACTTCCAGCAGAACGCCTACAAGGAGCAGCAGGATGGAGGTGAGGAAGTAGAAGTTCCGCTGGCCCCTGTCGCTGATCAACATGCCAACGGCCAGGGTGATGAAGAACAGCAGGAACAGCAACAGGCCCGGAAGCATCCCATCACCGGTGAAGCTGTGTACGCTGGTATCGCCCAGCACTCCGCTGCGGGTAAGAAAGGTGGAGTACAGTACAAGGATGAAGGTGATCAGCGTGAGCAGGAAGGTGCTGAACATGGAATCCGACCGCTTCTGGCCTGGCTTGGGCTCACGGCGGTTGATCAGCATGAGGTGGCCGGCGCCCACCAGAGTGAGCCAGGGTACGAGGGAGGCGTTCTCCACAGGATCCCACGCCCAAAAGCCACCGAAGCTCAAAGCCTCGTAGGCCCATGCTCCACCCATTAGGATGCCTGTTCCCAGTGTGAGAATACCGAAGAAGGTCCAGGGGAGGGCCGGGGTCATCCAGCCACGGCGATCACCGGTCCATAGGCCGGCGATGGCATACGCGAAGGGTACAAGTGCCGCGGCGAAACCAAGGAAAAGCGTGGGTGGATGGATCACCATCCAATAGTTCTGCAACAACGGATTTAGGCCACGGCCATCGGCGAATTGGGGGATCCGCTGCAGGTAGTCCGGCAGGTATGTCCAGGGCAGGCCGATGTTCTCGGGCAATTCCCGGATCAGCAGGAAGGGGCTGCTGCCTATGCGTACATCGCCCACGTAGATGCCCAGCAACATGGTGGCCAGGAATACCTGTACCATGGCGAAAACGGCCATGACAGGCGCTTCCCATTTCCCAGCCCGTGCGATGATGATGTTGCCGATCACCACATGCCAGAAGGTCCAGAGCAAAAAAGAGCCTTCCTGACCTTCCCAAAAGCAGGAGAGGATGTACTCCATGGACATGGAGCGGTTGCTATGCTTCCATACATAGTCATACTCGAACCAATGGCTGAAGATCATGATGAAGAGCACCACCACGATGCCCAGCACGGCCACGGTGTGCGTACGGAAGCCAATGCGCCCGGCCGCTGCCCATTGTGCGGAATTACGGCTGGTGCTGAAGATGTACGCCACCACGGCGAGCAGCGCCGCCACAAAAGAGGTTACCGCGAGCAAATGCCCCAGTTGCCCCGCCCAGGTATGTTCGCCTATGTAGTTGATATCGTCCATGTACCTATTTCAACCTCAACCTTCGACCAAACTCTCCTCATTGTACTTGCTCGGGCACTTCATCAACATGTCCCGGGCCACGAAATCCCCCTCCGGGGTGGCTTTCCCAATGAGCACAAGGCGTTCGCTCCGTTCGAGATCCTGGGGTTTGGCCTTTTGCAGATGTACCCGGCAGGTGCGTCCTTCCAGATCCTGCATGGTGAAGGAAGTGAGACTGGCATTGATGCTCGGTTCATAGACGATCTCCTGGCTCCGGTCCAGCACGCCCACCACATGGTATTCCCTTCCCGGATCGGCCATCGCCTGTTCCAGGTCCGCATAGGTGCTGCTATCATACAACGATCCCACAAGGGCCGCGATGGCCACAGCGATGATCACGATGGCTATGATGTGACTGCGTTTCATGTTCACTTCAACTTTTCCATCCGCTTTTCCATGCGCGAAAGTTTCCGGTCCTGCGTGAAGAGCCAGACGCCGATACCCAGCAGGATCACCGCGACCACCGCCACAACAGTGTTCATTTTACCGGAGCCGTACAGGCCTTCCACCAGCCAATCTGGAGCGGTCTGCTGTGCCTGGACATCCACACTTGCCAGCATGCTCAAGAGCAACGCGAAGCAGGCCGATATGTTACGCATCGTTCGCTTGGGATCCAGCGGTTTCGGCCTTCTGCTCAAGTTCGTGCTCGTGATCATCTGGTAAGGCTTTCCTTGGTTCGGTCGCGGCGATCGGCCAGGGCCATGGCATGCTCCCTGTCCTCAACCCATTCCTGGATCCTGCCCTGGCGCACGCGCAGCCGGTACATCCAGATGGCCAGGAGGATCCAGCCGGCCACGGCCGGATAGAAGACCATGCGCAGGTTGTTGTCCAGGTCGTATTGGTTGAAGGCCGGATTGCCACCGCTGCCCGGGTGAAGGCTATCGATCTGGTTAAGCCGTGGCACCACCAGAAGAAAGAGCAACAACAACATGAAAGCGAAGATGTTGTAGACCCCGGCGAGGCGTGCCCGGCGGTGCGGTTCGTTGATGGAACCACGCAATACCAGATAGGCCAGGTAGATCAGCGCGGTGACAGCGGCACCGTTCAGTTTTACATCATTGGTCCACCATGCCCCCCAGGTGGCCCTTGCCCAGATCATGCCCGTTACCAGGCCGAGCCCGCAGAAGAGCAGGCCCACATGCACGGCCACAGCAGCGGCACGATCCTGCGCCAGATCGTTCCTACCCAACGCCAGAATGCTGTGGCCAAGGGAGATGCCCATGACCACCATCATGGTGAACCACATCGGCACATGGAAGTTGAGGTTTCGGATGCTTTCGTAGAGGATGCTCCGGTTCGGGAAATTGAACGCATCCGCACCCATCGCCATCGCAGGGGCGGCCTCACACCCATCCGCCGCCATGCCGCTGCCCGTAGTGGTATGGAATATGGCGTTGGGGAGGCTCGTGCGGCCCATTTCAACATGATGGACCACCAGTGAGCTCAATGGCTCACGCACTTCGGATGGAATGTAAAAGGAGGCCTTCAGGTTGTTGGAGCCCAGTGCTTCCACCCGGGTGGCGCAGATCCTATCCTCACCATTCACCAGATACACCTGGTGTGCGTCATCGAAACCGGTATTGTAGCCGGTGATGTTCAATTCCACTTCACCGGCGTCCACACGATCCGGTGCCACGTGGATCAGGGCAGGTGCGAGCGGGGCATGCAGAGCCGCCACGGAAGCGCATAGCAGCAAGGCTATCGCCAGGAACTTCCACCACCAATGGCCCATTAGTCCCGCCAAAGGTACGGGAAGAGCATCCACGCCAGGGTGATCGTTATCACATCCAGAAGCACGGTTCCGGCGAAGTAGGTGCCGGTAACACTCCACGCCACGCCATCCAGCGCCAGTTTGCTGGCACGCATAACGGAAAGCAGTAGCGGCAGCACCAGTGGGAAACCAAGCACGGCCATGAGCCCCAAGCCATTACCGGCGCGTGCGGCAATGGCGGCAATGAAGGTGAGCACGGTGGCGAAACCGATGCAGCCCAGCAGCACCGCGAGAACGAACTGTGCCAGATGCGCCTCTTCCAGCGCATGGCTTCCCATGAACAGCACATAGAAGAGCAGGCTGAGCAGCCCCAGCACCATCATGATCAGGGTGTTGTATAGGGTGCGTGCGAGGATCACGCTGCGTGGGTGTACCAGCGTATAGAGGTACAGTTGGCGGCCCACATCCTCCCGCTGGAACGAACGCATGAGCGCATTGAAGGCGGCGAAGAGCAGGATGATCCAGAAGAGGGCGTTCCACGTGGCCGTGCCCAGACTTCCGCGAACGGCCAGATACGCCACATACACGGCGCTCACCACATAGAGCAGCATGCCACCCAGGGCCGCGCGCTGCCGCAGATCAAGGGCGGCCTCAAGCCGCATGAGCATCGCTATCTCTGGAAGCCGCATTGGCGCTGGCGAAGGTAGAAGACACCACCGCCACTGGAGATCGCGGCCTTTATTTCTTCATGACAGCCACGGCCGGCTGGTTGTAGATCATATAGATATCCATGTACGGCCGCATGCTGGCGGGTAGCTTCCTGTTCAATTCCGCCGGGATCACCACAAGCACCTTGTCATCCCATTTTGCGGCCACATGGGCCTTGTACTTCTTCAAGTGCTTCAGCTTGGTGCGGCGCTTCTCCAATTCGTCGATGCCTTCCGGCCAGTTGCGTTCGTGACTGCGGAAGATCACCGCTTCGATCTCCGGCCGGCTCATTCCATATGCTTCCAACGTATTTATGGCCGTTTCATCGCGGGCCAGATCGTAGGTGGCATACACCAGTTGCGGCTCCACGATCCTGGCTTTGGGCATGGCCTTCCAATTGGGTCCGCGGCTGGCCTTTGGCCGTTCCGCAGGTGGTGGAGCTGCCACTCCATGCGCAGGCATAAGCACGAAGAAATCATCGCTCATGCGCGTGTTCTCCGGCATGTGCAAGTTCTCCAAAGAGGGTATCCACACCACCACATGCTCCCGATCATCCATGAAC
>JAEZCB010000289.1 GCA_023412755.1 Bacteroidota bacterium | reverse complement strand
ATGCCGGTCGTACTTCCACCCGAGACACTTCCACCGAGTTGCACACTATCGTTGGCGCAGATGGTTTGATCGGCACCAGCATCAACATCGATCTTACCCGAGAACTCTGAAAAGAAACCATACCGGCATCCCGAGGAAGCACCGCCGTTGATGATCGCGAGCGAGAAGACATCTGTGGTGTTGGTGACTATGAAGGCCTGGTTCACCGGCACCTGTGTGGTGTTGTATTGGATCCGGGCGGCCATCCACTCGCCGCCAGTGCCTGGAACGGGCAGAAAGGATGCCGCGGGTATCGTGGCCGTACTGGGGCTCACCACGAAATCGTCCTGGGAGCCGTTGCGCACCAAGAGGTTCAAGTAGAACGCTTCGCTAGTGGATCGAGTGAAGCTCAGTTGCGTACTCCCCGCGCAGTTCAGCGGCGGCATTATAGCCATGCCCTGCTCGCAGCCGAAACCGGTAACGTGGATGGCGTATACCGGTTTTGAAGCGGAGATGTAGGTAGAATTGTTCGTAGAGCTGCTCAGATAGTCCATGTCGTGGCGGTAATACTGCCCGGCGAACAATGTCGCGACCGGGGTCGCATTGCCATCCACATATACCTGCGTATTATTCTGCACGGCCATGATGAACATGGATTCATCACCGTTGCTATTCAAGGCGCCTTTCACAGCCACATAATCGGTGCCCAGGATGTTCACCGGAACGATCTGGTCCAGCATCAGGTCATAACAACCGCCGGAAGGATTGTGGTTCGAGTCATCCTTCAGTGAAACCGCCACCGGTTTGTTGGCCAAAACCACGGCGCCCGAAGGGTGCGTGGCCGGATCGGAGTGTGTGGCAGGGTTGGTGTTCGCGCAGGAATAGGTCTGACCGCGATCGAGCGTAATGGTGAAGGGAACCAATGCCGCATGGCCGTCAACGGCCACGGGCGAATAGATCAGCACGGTGGTATTGTTCTCCGTGGCAACGATGTCGAAGCTAGCAAAGGCGAGATCGTTGTTGTTCGGCGTGAAACTATGGTTATAGAAAGGCGCGTGCTTGTGCAGCGGGATGTAGAACTCTGTACCAAGACCATTCGCACCCTTCAGCGCTAGTATGTCCGGGTTGTTGGTGTTGCTCACCTCATAATACGCTGTGATGTTGGCCGTAGACTCGATCAACAGGCCGGTATTGCGCACACTGTTGGTGGGCCGCGTTTCCAGCTGGGCCTTCAATGAAGTGAGGTTATAACGTACCGCGGAGTTGGCCGCCATGTTCAACACGATCGGCGAGCCACTGTTGAATCCCGGATTGGCCGGCTGCGAGATCGTCACTGTCGCTGGTGCGCTGCCCGTGGTAACGTTCAGGTAGATCGGCTCATCACCTGGCGTATTGTGATAGTAGGTCACATCGGGCGGGGCCACCCAGAACTCAGTACCTGTTTGTGCGTTGAGTCCTGCGGACAGGATCGCCCAAAGCACCAGTAAGAGTGCCTTTTTCATAGTTCAGATCGGCATGCCGTGAGTAGCGGCAGGCGACCCGTTCTACGTTGAACTGTCAGACAAGGTTTCCAGACCTCTTCGCCGGATCAGCTAAAAACGTCGACGGAGTACTTACACCAAAGTATGTAGCTGGAGATGAGCTCTCAGGAAGGGAGTCCCGAACCGCTCACATCACTGCCGGGTAGAATGTCGCGTGCCCGCTTCATCTTCCGGTCGTGCAATCTTCCCAAATGGCTATCCAAAGCTTCCTTTATCCGTTCCGATGCGGCCATCATTGCCTCCATGAGCGTATCAGCATGATGCGTCACCGCGATCGGCTGAGGGATCCCCTCTACTCTGGCCTCTATCATACAGCGCTGATCCCTGGCTCCATTCTTATGGCTATTCTCATCGCCTAGATGGACTTCCAGCCGGGAAATCCTATCCCTGAACCGGGACAAATTCCCTCCGATCACTTCCTCCACTTTGGCCACCAACTCTTCCCGGCCGGTGATATGATTATCTGTATTCACCTGTATCAACATGTCCAAGTTTCTTGATCAGTTCAAATATCGGCATTCGATCATGCCAAATCCAACGAAAGTGTGAGCAAGTTCCATGCAGCGGAACTTCCGCGATCCAAAGCATGGTATTCTATCTGGCGCAGGGTAAACGAACTGGGCATCCTACGCCACGATCCCCCACGATCCAAAACCGGCCGAAAAAGTACTGAAACCTATTTATTATCAGATGAATATACCCACTTTTCAACTAAACATGACATAGAGGCGCGGACCTTGTGCAAAACCAGGAGCGACAAAATCACACGAGATGGACCACGACAAAAAGAAACAGGAGGCACGAACAGATCCCGAACAACTCAAATGGGACAAGGCAGGTCCTGATTCCGCCAGCGGTAGAAAGGGTGGCGATGGTGGAAGCCGATATAACGAGGGTCCTTCAAGAGGAGAACGTTCTTCTGATGTATCAACAGGAGACATGCGCGAGGGGCCCTTGGGTACCCGAGGAGACAGAAAAGATGCACAACAGGGCATGGCCAACAGTACGGGCGGTCCGGGAGCGGGTACGAATAACCCAGCCACGAGCAACGAAAGGCGTTTTGGAAGTTCCCACACCGCAGGCACACCCCTGAAAAAAGAAGAAGATAGCGAATGGAAGGGAGGTACACCCTCCCAGGGCCCCACCACGGGAGGAATGGGCGCCGCCGGAGGCGGGCATGATACAGATGAGACCGATGTGTGGGGTGAAAAAGATCGTACCTGATGGATCAGGTGCATGGTAGCAAAATAGAATAACTAAAACAGAAAGAACAATGCTTAAATGGACAGCCATATTTCTTGTGATCGCGGTGATCGCGGCGATCTTTGGTTTCACTGGGATCGCGGAAGGTGCCGCTGACATAGCGAAGGTGATCTTCTTCATCTTCCTTGGCCTGCTCGTGCTGGGGTTGATCTTCGGAGGATCGCTCTTCAAGCGCTGATGCCGATGGTGGTCCTTTAGGCAGACCACTGAAATGATACATGTTGGTCCATAGGGCCGGGGCCGGAGCCATCTCCGGAGTCCCGGCCCTATGCGTTTCCCGGTATGGGCATGGTGGTACATGCCGGGCATCTCCACCTAACGGCTACTTTGGCGCGGCGGTTGCCGAACAATAAACCTCCATGCCTCGCCCGCTGGTCTTACTGCTGTTGGGGGTCCTTTGCGGAGGGCTGGCTTTTCTGGTCCATGAACCCGAGGATCATGGATCCCTGCAACGGGAGGCCCTAAGGCTGGAGCGAACACTCGAGGCGGGACATGCGGCACTGGAGGATGGTACCGCGCAAGCGTTGTCCGCGTTGGCGGAATTAGGGCCAGAGGATTGGATGCGGCTCCATATAGATGATATGGAGCGAGCACGGGAGCGGTCGGGAACGTTCTATATAGGCTTCAAGGAAGACAGCCTGGTCTGCTGGTCCGGTCACCTGCCCATGCGACCTTCACGGTACCGGGATGCCACCACACCATTCCTCCGTACCAATGCGGCTCTTCACCTCCATTCGGTAGACACCATAGGTCCCTGGCGATTGCATGGCCTGCGACCCGTATGGATAGCACCACCACTCGAGAACCGGTTCCTGCGCGCGGGTTTCCACCCTTCACTGCAGGTGGCCAAAGGTGCAGCTGTGGCAGAGGGTGGCTCTCTTGGTCCGGAGATCACCTTGGCCGGTGAGCCACTCTTCCGGTTGGCCTGGCGCGATGGTGCATTAGAGACCGGCGATTGGATCTGGATCAGATCCCTGCTCCTGATCCTCACTTTCATCTTTTTGATCACCTTCCTCTGGTCCATCTGCATGCGACTGGTCCAGGTCACATCAACATGGGCTGGGATCTTTTTATTCACTCTAGTAGTTCTCGGCGTTCGGTGGTGGACACTCTCCACACCGCCAGTGCCACCGTTCGATCGCCTCCCGCTGTTCGATCCGGCCCTCTATGCGACCTCCTTTCTTTTCCCATCACTGGGCGATCTATTGATCAATGCGACCTTGCTGCTGGTGATCACCTTGTTCATCCGCGAAGCGATGATCCTCAGGGATCGAGGGGTCAACCGCTCCGTTAGTGCTCTGGTGGCCTGGTCCGTGATCATAGGCTATGGTGCTTGGATCACTGGTTCGATCATTGGTTTGGTGGAGGACAGCAGTGTGGACCTGGACCTCCACCATGTGGCCGGGCTTGGACCAATGAGCGCAGTGGCTTTGTTCAGCACGGCCTTGTTCTTCTGTTCATGGTCCATAGTGGCATCGCTGTTCATGGAACGCATGCACAGGGAGATCCCCACTCCCCAGGTCTTTCTCACAGGAACTTTGATCACCGTGGTTCTGCTCGTAGCGGCATGGCTATGGGGATCACAACGGCCATTGCTTTTCCTCTGGCCCCTGCCTACGATGCTGCTGCTTTTCCCCGGCGTTGCACCGCGGGCCCACTTCATCCGCCTCACGCTCGGGATCGTGCTGGTATCGGCCATCACCGCGGTCATTCTTACGCGCTACACCGCTCTGCGGGAAAAGCGGGAACGGCTCGTACTCGCTGAAAGGCTGGCCACACGGGAGGACCCTGTGGTGGAGCTGCTGTTCCAGGATATAGCACCACGCCTGCGAACGGACAAGGCGGTATATGCCTTGCTGAATACGGGACGCGCCTGCACCACCACCGACCTGGATGCGCTGGTACGCCAGCGCTTTTTTGGTGGGTACTGGGAACGCTATGATGTGCGGTTGTTCGCCTTCGGGGTGAAGGGCCAGGTGCTTTGCGCCACCGATCCCGATCCCCCGCGCAGCTTCCGTTTGGAGCAGAGCATCTTCACTGATCCAAGGGCCGCTGCGGATATGCCAGATCTGGTGATGGAAGAGGTTCCAGGCCAATCCACCTTCTACCATGCCCGGGTATCCATCATGCCGGTGGACACGCTGCCGCCAGCACAGCTGATCGTTGAACTCTATCCGCGCCCCCTGCCACAGGCCCTGGGTTTCCCCGAATTGCTGCTGGCCGGAGATGACCCGCTATCCCGCCGGACCACCCGATACACGCTCGCCCGATATGAGCGTGGCCGGCTGGTGGAACAGACCGGCGCCCATGCATACCCCCTGCATTGGGATCGTGCGGTGAACAGCACGCCGTTCTGGTACCGTGAAAATGGATATGAGCATCTCGTGGCTGGTGATCTTGATGGAACCCTGCTGGTGCTGGGACTTCCCGAGCCAACATTGGTGGATCGCCTCACCACGTTCAGCTACCTCTTCACTTTCTTCAGCCTTCTACTCGCGATCGCGATCGGCGCCCGGGCCATGATCGCGTATCGTGGGTTCTCACCCGTGGGCATCAGCATGAAAGTGCGGCTCGTACTCATCCTCTTCGCCGCCACCAGTCTGCTGCTATTCAGTTTCGGCACACGCCGCCTGCTGGATGGCCAATACATGGCACGCATACAGGAGGGCATCCTTGAAAAGGCACTTTCCGTCCACACCGAATTGCAGCAAAGGCTGGATGGCGAACCCGAACTCGGGCCAACCCATGCGCCCTATCTGGACCATCTGCTGGGCCGGATCAGCAACGTCTTCTTCACAGACATCACGCTGTATATGGCGAATGGGCGCATGCTAGCCACATCCAGACCACAGATCTTCACCAGTGGCCTGCTTGGCCGGCGCATGGATCCCGTGGCCTATACAGAAGTGGTGCTCAACGCGCGAAGCTCCTTCATACAGGAGGAATCCATCGGCCTGGCCACCTTCCATGCCGCCTACATGCCGCTGCGCGACCGCCAGGGCAATGTACTCGCTTACAT
>JAEZCB010000235.1 GCA_023412755.1 Bacteroidota bacterium | reverse complement strand
CAAGGCCATGCGCGGCGTCATCCTCGCCACTTTTCTTTATGGCGTGGTCATCGTGGTGCTTTCCGTATGATGGGAAATGATATGGCCGGTGCCAAGCGCATCTACATCATAGCGGGTGAAGCCAGTGGGGATCTGCATGGTGGTAACCTGGTGAAGGCCCTGAAAGTCTTGGACCCGTCGGTGCAAGTACGTGCATGGGGTGGCGATCGCATGGCCGCTGCTGGTGCCGAGGTGGTGAAGCATTACCGCGAACTGGCATTCATGGGCTTCGCCGAAGTGGTGAAGAACCTCGGGACCATTCTTCGCAATCTCCGCCTCTGCAGGGAAGATATCGAACGCTTCCGGCCCGATGCCGTGGTACTCATTGATTATCCGGGTTTCAACTTGCGGATCGCGGAGCATGTGCACAAGCTTGGCATTCCTGTGCATTATTACATAAGCCCCCAAGTGTGGGCATGGAAGAAGGGGCGCGTGCATAAGATCAAAAAGGTGGTGGACCACATGTACGTGATCCTGCCTTTCGAGGAAGAATGGTATGCGCGGTATGGCATGAAGGTGCATTTCATCGGCCATCCTTTGATGGATGAACTGGCCGGATCACACGCCGAAGAACGGGCCGATAGTGATCATCCCATGGTGGCCCTTTTACCTGGAAGCCGTGAACAGGAGATCTCTGTGATGCTCCCACTCATGCTCAAAATGCTTCCGCATTTCCCGGAACACAGATTCGTGGTGGCCGCCGCGCCATCCGTACCGGAACAGGTATACCAGCGGATCATAGGATCAAGGGCTGTGCAGGTGGCACACGGCCGCACCTATGCTGTGCTTCGCGAGGCATCGGCAGCCCTGGTCACCAGCGGTACCGCAACGCTGGAGGCGGCACTGCTGGATGTGCCGCTTGCCATCTGTTACCGTGGCAGTGCCCTCAACGTTTGGCTGGCGCGCAGGCTTGTAAAGGTGCGTTTCATTGGCCTGGTGAATCTGATCATGGATAGGGAAGTGGTACGGGAACTGATCCAGGAGCACCTGAACGAAGAGAGCTTGAGGGAGGAGTTGACCCGCCTGTTGAAGGATGAAGCATATCGTGGGCGCATGTTGCAGGCCTTTGGAGAGCTGCGCAGAAAGCTTGGTGGGCCGGGCGCTTCACAACAGGTGGCCATGAACGTGTTAAAAACTCTGGATCAAGGCTCGAAAGAGGCCGTGGTGGCGCGATAGTTTTGGCGCCCATGGCCGCCCGCTCGTTGCTGCTCTCTCTACTGCTCCTCTCCTTCGCGGCTCCTCCGGATCAACGTAAGCTGCGCATAGGCATTCTGCGGGACAAGCAGGTGAAAGGCGTGGTGGTGATGAGCACACGTGGCGATCTTCTCGTGGTGGTGGATGGTGAACAGAAGGGCACCATACCCAGCACGGATGGCTTGAAGGTGGAGGCCGCGCAGGGCGGGATATCGATCAAGAGCATGACCATGGCCCTCACCGCGAAGAGGAAAGTGGAGGTGGTGCCCAGGAGCAGTGATGCAGGGATCCGTCTTCGGGCCACCGGGCATAAGATGCCAGAGCGCAAGTATCCGGGTACTTTGGAGATCACCCGGCAGGGGCACAACCTTTCCATGGTCACCATAGTGCCCTTGGAGGAGTACACGGCCGGTGTGGTGCAATCGGAGGCCGGCAAGGACCACCATATCGAATACTATAAACTTCAGGCTGTGACGTGCCGCACCTATGCGCTCACCAATGTGCGCAAGCATGGGCCGGAGGGTTTCAACTTGTGTGATGAAGTGCATTGCCAGGTGTTCCATGGCACCAACCGGCATGACAGTATCGACATCGCGGTGTCGGCCACCAGGGATCTGGTGCTGGTGGATGCGGACATCAAACTCATCCATGCCACCTTCCACAGCAATTGTGGCGGTGAAACGATCAATTCGGAGGATGTCTGGAGCAAGAGTGAGTCCTATCTGCAAGCCACTACCGACACTTTCTGCCTCGCCGCCCCACACTCCAGTTGGAGCAGGACACTGACCAGGAATGAATGGCTGGGATACTTGAGGAAACGGCACAGCCTGCACCCGGCCGATACCACCCAGCTGGAAGCGGTGCTGAATTACGAGCCCACCTGCAGGGACCTGTACCTGGGCAATACCTCGCCGCTGGTCCCATTAAAACGTGTGCGGGAGGATCTGAAGTTGAACTCCACGTATTTCAGCGTGCGCACCCAGGGTGATGAGGTGGTATTGCAAGGCAGGGGGTTCGGCCATGGCGTGGGGCTTTGCCAGGAAGGCTCGATGCACATGGCACGCAACGGTCGTACATATACGGAGATCCTTCACCACTACTACACGGGTGTGCATGTGGTGGACCTGGGTATGCTTGATTTCTTTCGGGAGTGATGCACCGTTCCTCTAAAAAGGGAAGTAGTGCGGGATCACCAGCATGGCCACAAGCCAGATAAGCAGGTTCAGCGGTGTACCCACCCGCAAATAATCGTTGAATCGGTAATTGCCGGGCACATAGATCATGGAGTTGGTCTGGTAGCCCATCGGCGTCATGAAGGCCATTGAGGCCGCGATCGTGATGGCAACGATGAAAGGTCTTTCGCTCACATTCAACACCGGTGCCAGCTGCAGCACAATGGGCGTCATTAGTGCGGCGGTGGCATTGTTGCTCATGATATTGGTGGCCACAAGGGTGAGGCCGAACACGGTGGCCAATGCGATCACGGGCGAACTTTCGCCAAGCATGCCCGCCAGGCCCGCAGCGATCATTTGGTCACCATTGGTCTTCTGCAACGCGGCACCCATGGAAAGTACCCCGGCAAGCAGGAAGATCACCTTCCACTCAATGGCGCGGTAGGCTTCCTCCGGACCGATCACCCGGCCGAGCAGTAGGGCGAGCACGCCCACCATGGCACTTATAACGATCGGCGCAAGACCAAGTGCGGGCACCATGATCACGCCCACCATCACGGCCACGGCCATGAATGCTTTCCATAATTGAAGCCCCTCAATGTCATACTCACTGATCACGGTGAGCGCATCATGTTCGCTGAGCCGGTACATGTTCCCGGGAGTGGTGGTGAGCAGAAGGATGTCACCTTCCACCAGCGGGGTGTGTTCGGGATCACCGGACAACACGCGTTCGTTGCGGCGCACACCGATCACCCCGTGCTCTACCTCCATTAAAAAAGCCCTGGATCCGGTGCTCATGCCGGCAAGGCGGCTGCCCAGAGGCACCACCACTTCATAGAGGCGCAGCGGGCGATCATCACCGGGTTCGGCACGTTCGGTCAATATGCGCAGGCCGGGCATCTTTCGCAGTTCCCGCAGTCTGTCCCGCCCTACCACCAGCTTCAACTCATCGCCTTCGCGCAGCTCCGTACCGTCGTTGAATTCCTTATCGGTGATGCTATACCGGCTGCGTAAGCGCAACACTTCGGCCTCCTGCTCCTTTACCAGTTTGGAGGTTCCCAAAGTGCGGCCGATCTCCTTGGAACCAGTTTCCAACCTGATCTTGGTGACGTAGGCTGTGGTGCTGTTGGTGGTGTGGATACCATTGGTGCGGGCCGGTATGATGAAGGGACCGGCCAGGAGCAGATACCCCAACCCGGCGATGGTGAGCCAAATGGCCGCAGGTGTCAACTCGAACATGCCGATAGGCTCATATCCCTGATGGGTGATGATGCCACTGACAAGAATATTCGTGCTTGTGCCGATGAGGGTGCAGACACCACCGAGCAGTGCAGCGAAGGAGAGAGGCATGAGGAGCCGCCCTGCTGGAACGCCCGTTCGATCGGCAAGTCTTAGCGTGGCAGGCATCAATAGGGCTACCACGGCAGTATCGTTGATGAAGGCCGAAAGCACGGCGGCGAATGCCATGAGCAGGAAGAGGGCGGCCAGGAAGTGGGTCCGGCCTACGCGGATAAGCAAGCGGATCATGGGATCCAGTACGCCACTTCGGAACAACGCATAGCTTAGCACGAACATGCATGCCACGGTGATGGTGGCCTGGTCTGTAAAACCGGCGAAACCCTCCTCCGGTGCCAGCACGCCAGCCACGATGAACAGGGTCATGATGAGGATCGCGGTGACATCGATCGTGAAGTATTCCTTCACAAAGAGGATGATCGCCACCAGGATGATGAGCAGTGTGGCCAGGAAATGGAGGTTGGCGCTGATCGCGCCTATCATGTCCTGTATGATCATACGGTACTAAAGATCGCTATGGAAAAGCCTCGGCGTATATGGGCAAACAAGAAGGCCCCGGATCGGGGCCTTCGGTGAGTTCACTAAAAGGTGTGGTCTACTTCGCTTCGGCCACCACCTGGCGCTTCTCCTGGATGCGTGCGCTCTTACCGCGACGCTCCCGCAGGTAGAAGATCCTGGCCCGGCGCACCTGTCCGCGCTTGTTCACATCGATCTTGTCGATGAAGGGGCTGGCCACAGGGAAGATCCTTTCCACGCCAACGTTGTTGCTGATCTTGCGAACGGTGAAGGTGGCGGTGCTGCCATTGCCCTTGCGCTGGATCACCACGCCCTGGAATTGCTGTACGCGCTCCTTGTTTCCCTCCTTGATCTTGTAATGTACGGTGATGGTATCGCCCGCCTTGAAATCGGGAAGGGCGTTCAACGGAGCATACTCCTTCTCGATCTGCTTGATCCTGTCCATGGCCTTCAGCGTGTTACGGTACCCAGCGCCCTGCTGGGAACAGGGATACGGTCCGGGTTTGGGGCCGCAATATTACGACTATTTCACCGATCCACCATCACCCCGCTTCATCGTGCCCCAAAAGATCGGGACGCCGGCTGCGCGTCCTTTCCATGGCCTGTTCATGCCGCCATTCGTCTATGCGGGCCTGGTGGCCGCTCAAAAGGATGTCCGGCACTTTCCACTGGCCATATTCGGCCGGACGGGTGTATACGGGTGGGGCCACCAGCCCATCCTGAAAACTATCGCTCAAGGCGGATGTTTCGTCACCCAGAACGCCAGGGATCAATCTGATCAAAGCATCACTTAATACAGCGGCAGGTAACTCCCCTCCACTCAGCACATAATCTCCTATACTGATCTCCCGGGTCACCAGATGTTCCCTGATCCGTTCGTCCACACCTTTGTAGTGTCCGCAAAGCAGGATCATATTCTTGCTGGTGCTCAATTGGTTGGCCACGTTCTGTTGAAGTAGTTCACCATCCGGGCTCATGTAGATCACCTCGTCGTAATTCCGCTCACTACGAAGCTGCCGTATGGCTTTGTGTACGGGTTCCACCATCATCACCATGCCAGCCCCGCCGCCGAAAGGGTAGTCGTCCACGCGGCGGTGTTTATCACTGCTCCAGTCCCGCAAATCGTGGATGTGCACCTGTGCAAGCCCTTTGCTTTGTGCCCTTTGGAGTATGCTCTCGCTGAACCAACTGTCCAGGAGCCGGGGTACCACTGAAAGAATATCGATGCGCATGCGTTGATGAAGGGAAGCGCACAAAGGTCGGGCACAGGTCCATTCGATCGCCGGAACCTTTGCTGCCAATGGAAACGTATACCTTTCCGGCACATTAGTTGTCAAAGCCCACGCCGTAAAGCCCGCTCGCGATGATGAAGCTGTTCCTGTCCGCCCTTGTGGCCATCTCCTCCCTCACCATTCAGGCCCAGAAGCACGTGTACGATGATCTGCTGGTGCTCTATGTGGATGAGAAGTACGATAAGTGCATACAGAAGGCCGAGTACTACACCCAGAAGGATGATACCCGGAAGGATCCATTGCCTTTCCTGTACATGAGCATGTGCTATTATGAGATGTCCAAGCATGAGAAGTACCAGCAGCAGTACCCTAAAGCTTCCCGCGATGCGCTGAAATGGGCGGAGAAGTACCGCCGCAAGGACAAGGAGAACGAATTCTTCAAGAATTACGAGGATTATTGGATGAACTTGAACACCCTTGGCATGGAAGAGGGCGAGAATCTCATGGATGATCCCAAGGGATTAAGCCGCTCCAGGCAGGTATGGAACAGCATGACCGTGTATTACCCTGAGAATCCGGGCCCATGGCTCATGCTCGCGCTGGTAAAGTACAAGTCCAACATGGTGCGGGAAGCCGACGAGCATGTGAAGGAATTCGAGAAGCGGCTGGCCGAGGCCGGTGATGTTGACCGGCTCCCCGCCGATCAGCGCAAATTGTTGAAGAATGCCTTGATCCGCTATGCCGATCACTTGAACGATAAAGGCATGCGGGATGAGGCGAAGCGTTTTCTCGCCATGGGTAAGGATCACTTCATGGAAGAGCCGGACTTCAAGGGTGCCTTTGAAGCGATCAGGTGATGCTCTTCACCCTGGGGTGCTGCTTCAGTCCCTTTTTCCGGCGCTTGCGTCTATCCGCGTAATACTTCATGATCAGCCCTGTGGCGATCAGTGCGGCCACCATCAGTAGTGGCCAAAGGAAGCGTGCGATGGTCATGGCCTTACGAATATAAGGCGCTGGCCGCGACCGGCTTTGAACCTCAGCTTTCGAGCTTCTGGAAGGAGTGGCCCAGCTTATCCCGCTTGGTACGCAGGTAATTGCGGTTGTGCTCGTTGGCAGTCACTTCGATCGGCACATTCTCCACGATCTCAAGACCATAGCCAACCAGACCGGTGCGTTTCCGCGGATTGTTGGTGAGCAGCCTCATCTTGCGCACACCCAGATCATGCAGGATCTGCGCACCCACACCATAGTCGCGGGCGTCCATGTCGAAACCCAGCATCAGGTTCGCCTCCACCGTGTCGGCGCCTTGCTCCTGGAGTTTGTATGCCTTCAACTTGTTCAGCAGCCCGATGCCACGGCCTTCCTGCTGCATGTACACGATAACGCCCTTGCCCTCCCGCTCTATCATTTCCATGGCAGCGTGCAGCTGGGGGCCACAATCACACCGGCAGCTCCCGAAGATGTCTCCCGTAACGCAGGAGCTATGCACCCGCACAAGCACCGGCTCTTTGGGGTCCCAGGTTCCTTTCACCAAAGCCAGATGATCATCGCCGGTGGTGGTCTGGCGGAAGGCCACCAGCTCGAAATCTCCATGCATGGTGGGCAGTTTCACATCCACCTGGCGCTCCACCAGACGCTCGGTGCGCATGCGGTACGCCACCAGATCCTCTATGCTGATCAGTTTCAAGCCGAACTTCGTGGCTATCTCCCGCAGTTCCGGCAGGCGGGCCATGGTGCCATCATCGTTCATGATCTCCACGATCAGGCCTGCTGGTTCGAAACCAGCGAGTCTTGCCAGATCCACAGCGGCCTCGGTATGGCCCGTACGGCGCAACACGCCGCCTTTCTTGGCTTTTAACGGAAAGATGTGGCCGGGCCTGGCCAGATCATCCGCCTTTGTGGCCGGATCGATCAAGGCCATCATTGTCTGGGACCGGTCGTAGCTGCTTATGCCTGTGGTGGTGCCGCGGCCTTTCACATCAACGCTAACGGTGAAGGGCGTTTCGTGCAGTGCGGTGTTGTCGCGCACCATCAACTCCAATCCCAATTCCGTGCAGCGCTCTTCTGTAAGTGGGGCACAGATCAATCCCCGCCCGTGTCGTGCCATGAAGTTGATCACTTCTGGCGTGGCATTGCGCGCGGCGGTAACGAAGTCGCCCTCGTTCTCCCGGTCCTCATCATCCACCACGATCACCACCTTGCCCTGGCGGATGTCCTCGATGGCATCCTCTATGGGATCCAACGTCTTGCTCATGCCTGCGGAATTGGCCGCAAAGGTACGCAGTATGCAGGTTGCGGCATGGGCTCCCAGCCTTTCGCTGCCACATCATGAACAAGCATGATGGATGGTCTCAAGGCGCTATTCCCCGCATCCCCACCAGCCTTCCGTAATTTCACCCCCTTCAACACAACCTAGGAAGGACATAAGTAGCATGCTGCATACCACATCATCCATGACGAAAAGCCAGCGCGCGATGGCGCTGGAGGACAAATATGGCGCACACAACTACCACCCATTGCCGGTGGTGCTCGATAGCGGAAAAGGCGTCTTCGTCTGGGATGTGGAGGGCAAACGTTATTATGACTTCCTCAGCGCTTACAGCGCTGTGAACCAGGGGCACTGCCATCCGCGGCTGGTGAAGGCGATGCAGGAGCAGGCGGAGAAGCTCACACTCACCTCACGCGCCTTCTACAACAGCCTGCTGGGCGAGTACGCGAGGTTCGTTTGCGATTTCTTCGGTTACGAGCGCATGCTGCCCATGAACACGGGTGCCGAGGCCGTGGAGACCGCCATGAAGATGGCGCGTAAGTGGGCCTACGAAAAGAAGGGCGTGCCGCGCAACGAAGCAAAGATCGTTGTGTGCGAAGGCAACTTCCACGGCCGTACGATCAGCATCATAAGCGCCAGCAGCGATCCGGACAGCCGAGGCGGTTTCGGGCCGTACACTCCTGGGTTCATCCAGATCCCTTACAATGATGTGAACGCGCTTGAGCAGGCGCTGGAGGACTCCACGGTATGCGCATTCATGGTGGAGCCGATCCAGGGTGAAGCGGGCGTACTGGTACCTGATGATGAATACCTGCCGCGTGTGGCGGAGATCTGCCGTCAACGCAACGTACTTTTCATCGCCGATGAGGTGCAGACCGGGATAGCCCGGACCGGCCGGAAACTTTGCACCGAACATTCAAATGTGCGCCCTGATGTGGTGATACTCGGCAAGGCCTTGAGCGGAGGCATGTACCCTGTGAGCTGCGTGCTGGCGGATAGCGCTTTGATGGATGTTTTCACTCCGGGTACACACGGCAGTACGTTCGGCGGAAATCCCATGGCCGCTCGCATGGCGATCGAATCATTGGGAATTGTTCAGGATGAAAAACTCTCTGAGAATGCCGAGCACCTTGGAAATATCTTCCGTGCGGAAATGCGCAAGCTGGCAGAGGAATTCGGCTTCGTGAAGCTTGTAAGGGGCAAGGGCTTGCTGAATGCCGTTGTGATCGAACCGCGGACCGGCGAGGATGGTTCGAAGAAGACGGCCTGGGAACTATGCCTGTCGCTTCGGGATAATGGCCTGCTGGCAAAGCCTACGCATGGCGACATCATCCGATTCGCGCCGCCGCTGGTGATGACCGAGGAGCAGCTGCTGGAATGCTGCAACATCATCGCATTGAGCATCCGGCAGTTCGCCTGATCAGCGGATCTTCAGGGATCGTAGGTGCATACTGCCGGAACGCAGGTGATGGATGCCGGGCGTCAGACCCTGTACATCGATATCATTCGCCGTGCATGGCAGAATGCCAGGCCACTTGCCGTCCATAGGCATCGTAAATGGTGATATCCGCCGCTCCCTCACATTTCAAGCGCAACCGATCATGTACCGGGTTCTCCAGGATCATCACCGGTACAGATCTACCTTGGCGATCTACATCTTGAAGGTGTCCAGCACTTCGGCCAGTTCGTTATGCAAGGTGGTGGCGGGCACCAATTGATATTCCTCTTTCGGAATGAACTTCGTTTCGTCCACAGGTCCTTTGGTAACAGAGATGGCGTCCAGGCGCATACGCATGCCATGTTGGATCATTTCGTAACGCAGCAGCACGCCCGGCACTTCAGCGAACGGCCCGAACCAGTTCGGTTCACGCACGCAGATCCCATCGGTGTACCAAAGCTCCACTTCGGGTCTGCTTATGTCGCTGAATATGGCGATGGCCTTACGGCAGGGAAAGCCCGCTATGGTATCCAGGTCATTGGTGTGGATTATGGTCGGACGCTCCCGATCCACAAAATTCTCGAGATCGCGGGGTTGAAGGTGGGCCACGATCTTCCGGCTCATCATGCTCATGTGGTAGTCCATGGCCTTCGCCACATTATCGGTGATCACCGCGGTGCGAAAGATCCCCATGCCCGCACTTAACTCCGCCACATGCTTTTCCGAGGTGAAGGTGAGAGTGGTGCGTTCCGGAAGCATGCCACCCATGAGTCCATTGGGATCCTGGTCCGGGAAGGAAAGGGCGTATTCTATTGTGCCTTCTTCCAGTTTGCTACCGAAAGGACCAGCACCGCAACCATGCAGAACGATGGAAACGGCGATGATGGAGTACGGAAGGTGTTTGCTCATGGGTACGGCCGGTGCTGTGGATGAAAGCGAGGGTGATACGTGGAAGGGAGGGTGACAGTTACGGAAGGGCCGGATCGGTTGGCTTACCTTCGCGGTCGCCTTAACAGGGCATTCGCATGGAATTACGATTGATCGAGGCCGCCTCGGAGATAGGAGCGGGAAAACGGGGTGCCAGCATGGGCATGGCGGCATTGCGTGTGGCGGCGTGGAAACTCGGCAGCGAATTGTTCGGACATGCCGAGGAAAGCATCCTGCGCGACGAGAACGACGTACTTTATGAGGATGACACCTCACCTAACGCACACCATATCGACGGCTTGATCCGCTTTCAAAGCGACCTTGCCTATGAGGTGTATAAGTATTTGAGGAACAATGTATTCCCTATCGTTGTTGGAGGCGATCATTCAATAGCCATTGGCTCGGTCTCCGGATCCAAGATGGCCTTTCCGGATCAGCGGCTGGGCGTGGTTTGGGCGGATGCCCATGCGGACCTCCATTCCCCATGGACCACTCCCAGCGGCAATGTGCATGGCATGCCCCTGGCCCTGCTCATGCACATCGAGAAAAAGGGAAAGAACCGGCCCCGGGTCTATACCATGGACACATGGGACAGGCTTCGGCGCATTGGAGTGAGCGGCCCCAAGCTGATGCCCCGGGATCTGGTCTTCATCGCCCTACGCGATCTTGAGTCGGAGGAAGAGGCCATCATCAAGGAACATGGCATCAAGGTGATCACTGTGCAGGAACTGCGGGAGAAAGGGGCGAAGGCGGCTGTGCAGAACACCCTGGCGTATTTGAGTGATTGTGACAAGATCCATGTGAGTTTTGATGTGGACAGCCTGGATCCTTCCATTTCCGTGGGCACGGGTACACCTGTGGAGAATGGCCTGCAGCTGGAGGAAGCACGAGACCTGCTGGCTGGCTTCTGCTCCGATCCCAAGACCTGCACACTCGATGTGGTGGAGATAAACCCGGCGTTGGACACCAACAACGCCATGGCCGAGGCCACACTCTCCATTCTGGAACCGCTCTTCCCGATCCTGCGGGGCAGGTAAAAGGCAGCAGGATCCATGCGCGCGGCATCCAAAGTGATCCTGGTACGGCCAACCGGGTTCGCATTCGATCCACAGACCGCGGACAGCAATGCGTTCCAGCAGGAAATGCCTGGAGATGTTCGCAAGGCCGCCGCAGAGGAATTCGACCGGCTGTTGGACGCTCTTCGCCATTGTGGCATTGGGGTGACCGTGCTCGATCCCGCGGATCCAGAGGCACCGAACAGTGTTTTCCCCAACAACTGGTTCAGCACCCATGCGGGTGGCACGCTGGTGCTATACCCCATGTATACGCCTTCACGCCGGGTGGAGCGCCATCCGCGGTTGAAGGAGTTGCTGGCGCAGGAGGGTTCATTGGTGCGGCAGGTGAAGGATCTCTCTTTTCTTGAAGAGCGTGCTGAATTTTTGGAAGGTACCGGCAGCCTGGTGCTGGAACGTGGGTCCCGTCTGGCTTTCGCCTGTCTTTCTCCCCGCACCACCGAATATGCGCTGAAGGAGTGGTGCCGGAGGATGGAATACACCGCCGTGCCCTTTACCGCCACCATGGATGGAAAGTTGAACGGTGCGCCGATCTACCATACCAACGTGGTCATGAGCATCGGGGAACGTTTCGCCCTGGTCTGCCTGGATGCGATCCCCTATCCTGCGGAGAGGCAGGAGGTGGAGGAGGAACTCCTGAAGGCGGGCAAAGAGATCATCCCCATCGATCTGGCCCAGATGCACGCATTTGTGGGAAACCTGCTTCAGCTGCGGGGCAGACCATTGGATCCCAAGGTGGGCGAGGACCGGTTCGTGTTTCTTTCCAGCACGGCCTTCAAGGCGTTGAGGCCGGAGCAGCGGCTTTCGCTCCAACGGCATGGGCAGCTTGTGCCAGTGGATATACCCACCATTGAGATAATCGGTGGCGGAAGTGTACGCTGCATGCTGGCGGAAGATCTGCTTGGGAAATAGTATTCGATCGGCGTGTGGCCAGGCTTGGGATGCACCACATCCGTAGCATGCCCTAATGACACTGACCTGATCCAGGGGGATCGCCAACGCCATCTTCGCCGCACCTTTGCACCCCATGTTCCAGGAACGTCTTCAAAGTCAATTACGCCCGGCGTTGCGGGATGCCTTCAGAAAGTTGTTCAACCATGATCTGGATCCGCAGACCATTGGTTTTCAGCAGACGCGGCCCGAGTTCGAGGGTGATGTCACGATCAACGTGTTCCCCTTCCTTAAGATCAGCGGCAAAGGGCCGGAGCAGACGGCCACAGCGATCGGTGAGCACCTGCAAACGGATCTTCCCATGGTGGCCCGCTACAATGTTGTGAAGGGTTTCCTGAACATCCTGATAGACGATGCCTATTGGACCGGTTTCCTGCGAGAGGCTGTGGATAGAGATATTCTTTCATTCCCAGCCAATGGAGAGAAAGTGATGGTCGAGTATGCCTCGCCGAACACCAATAAGCCGCTGCACCTGGGCCACCTGCGGAACATCTTTCTTGGGCATGGCATCAGCCGGATCCTGGAAGCCACAGGCAACGAAGTTGTGAAGGTGCAAGTGGTAAACGATCGGGGGATCCACATCTGCAAGAGCATGCTGGCCTGGCAGAAGTTCGGTGCCGGCGAAACACCCCAAAGCAGCGGCCTGAAGGGTGAAAGCTCGTGGGTAAATACTATGTGGAGTTCGACAAGGCCTACAAGAAGCAGATAGATGAACTTGTGGCCGCAGGCAGGCCGAAAGAAGATGCCGAAAAGGAGGCACCGATCCTGAAGGAGGCCCAGGAGATGCTGCGCCAATGGGAAGCGAACGATCCCGAGGTGCGCGCGTTGTGGGAGAAGATGAACGGCTGGGTGTATGATGGCTTCAATGCCACCTATGCCCGCATAGGCGCGGAATTCGACAAGCTCTATTACGAAAGCCAGACCTACGAGCTGGGCAAGCAGGATGTGCTCGAAGGTCTGGAAAAAGGCATCTTTTTCCGCAAGGAGGATGGCAGTGTATGGGTGGACAATACCTACGAGGGACTGGATGAGAAGGTGCTGCTCCGCGGTGATGGCACAAGTCTGTACATGACCCAGGACATCGGTACGGCCATCAAGCGTTTCGAGGAATTCCCCGGCCTTTCCAGATCGATATACACCGTTGGCAATGAACAGGACTACCATTTCAAGG
>JAEZCB010000150.1 GCA_023412755.1 Bacteroidota bacterium | reverse complement strand
GATATACCACGTTCCCTTCGATCACGAAAGCGGCATCACCCTTGTTGCAGAATGGCCCGTCGCCGCGAAAGATCTTGTTACCCTCCAGCAGGAACAGGCATGGGCCTTTGTTGCAAAACGTGCCTGAGCAGCGGAAGAATTGGGAGCCTTCCGCCAGATAGATGCCATCTCCTTTGGAGCCGAAAGCGTTCCGGCTGCGGAACGCCTGGTGATCATCGAACACATAGAGACATGGTCCACGGTGGCCGAATGCGCCACAAGCCTGGTGTATCCGCCCGTTCTCCACCAAAAAGATGGCCTCACCACGTTCACCGAAAGGCCCGTAAGCAAGGTGCACCACCGCCTGCTGCGCGTAATGCCAGGCTGGTAGCAACAGCAACAGGATGGCGCAGCACAGCGACTTCATCTGGTCTCGGTGCGGAAACGGACCACATGGATGTTGTTCGTCGCAAGGTCCTTGGTAAGCCGCGCCTTCAACATCATGGTGGTCTCCTCATAGAGGTATTCCTCGCGCTCCACCTGTACATCATCATGCCAGAGTTCGCCTTCCAGCACATTGCCGGCCTTATCGTACCGCCAGATGCGTTTGGTGCTCTTGTCCCTGGCCAGATCGGATCGCTCCACCCGCTCCGCAAGCCGGCCGCTTTCATCATATGTGAAACTGATCCGGGATCGCCGGTTGCTCACCAGATAGCGGCCTTCTATGGCTGTGAGGTATCCGAGCTTGTTCCGAATGAAAAGCTGTTCCCGGAAGGGCAGACCCAGGCTGTTCACATGGATCTTCTTCAACACCGTATCACTTACCTGCTCATACCGGTAATGTTCGTCGCTTATCTCTGTGATCGATCCCGGGATAAGATGGTACCGATCGGTGCTTACGTTCTCGATCCGCTTGTACGTCTCACGCGTAGGCCTGCCTTGCTCGTCGCGCTCCACGTCATAGGCGAAATGGCCATTCAGGTCGTTCCGGAGCCGGTTCATTACCTGGCCATCTTCATCATAGGTCAACATCACCGATGCGGTATCACGCCCACTGCCCGGCTGCCCGAATGAATTGTTGCGGTAGATCATGCGGCCCTGTTCATCGAACCGGTACAGGTACTTTTCCTTCTTGGTGCGCATGGGCTCATTCTCCCGCTTCACCATTAGTTCCCCCGTAATTGCCGCGATCTTGTTGCGGGCAATGAACTGCTGGTTGAAATGGGGCATGGCGGGATCCTCCGCTTCAGGCAACACAAGCAAGACCTGCGCGCCGGAAAGCAGCGAAAAGAGCATAAATGCACCGATATGCAGGATCTTGATCATGCCTTCAATGGGGTGCGCAAAGATCATGCTGTCCAAACGGATCATCACCAGCAAGAACGGACTTCCGGTGCATGCTCGTACATGTGCCATTTGGTCTGCTTGGGTACCTTGTGTCCGGGTGCATGAGTAGAGCCCGAAATAAGCCATTTCCCAGCGCTATCTGGAAGCCACACAAGCCTTTGGGCCAACAGCCTCCAGTGGATGGCGGTGGGGGCGACCGCACCTGGCCCAGCACCCTTATGGCACTTGGTGTTGTGCTTTGGCTTGCTGTCTTTTGGGGGCTCGGGCAGCGCACACTGATCACTTATGGCACCTTGTTCCGGTGGTTCGCCTTGTTCGCTTTCGCGGGAGATCTGCTGCCTTATGCGTGGAGTGGCAGGCGGCTGGGCATGGAGCGGTTGGAATGGTTCTTCTTCAAGCTGTTCGCCGTAGGTCCCTTCCTATTCGCGCTTTTCCTTGGCATCAACTTCCTCTTTAGCGGTACGGAGGTCCGTTATGTGGTGCGGCAGGCCCATCACGTGGACCCTCACCTGTATTGGATACAACACGGCCAGTTACCCCATGGGATCCCCTATGCGGAGTACGAGAGCGGGCGCAGCAACATCAACAGCGTGCGCCATGGCGATGTCATGCTCGGCGTTTCTCCAGGAGCTTTCGGCTACGAGGTGATCACCACCTGGGCGCTTATTCGTACAGAGGCCTTACCGGCCGTGCAGGTCGAAATGCTCCTGCAACTCGAACGGGAATCGCTTGCGGATCAATCCGGCTTGTCCGGCCACGGTTCCTTTGGCGGCGAATTCCATCTGGCCACTAAGGGCACCGGAGATAAGCATCACCAGTAGTGAGCCGCCCTTGAATTCCGCATGCAGCGGTATGGAATAGGTGCGCGTGCTGCGTTTTTCCAGTACAATGGTGGAATCCAGCAGACCCTTTCCGATAAAGGTGCCATTCAGATAAAGGTCCACATCGGGGTCTAGCGCTTTTATGCGGTAATTGTTCGGATTCTCGATCACCGCCTCCACCTGGAAAGCCGCACCCTTGGTATCCAGCCGCTTCACTTCCAGATCCCGCACATCATGCAGCACCACCTCCTTGTAGCTCAGGCAGGAGCCCATGAAAAGGGGGAGGAGGGGGAACAGCAGGCTTAGGTACCAAGGGCGACCAGTGGCCATATTGTTCGTGACAGGTGGTTGGGCGTGTCCCTCGGCCCGCTTCACAGCGGGATCTCGGGCCGGGCTTTCCACTATAAGTCCGCGCGGTCCGGTATGCGCAAAGCCGCATATCGGACCGCTTGCGGGCTTTCCGTTGCTATCCCTCACGCGAAATGCGACATTGGCCATGGAGAACGGTGCATGGGCAACTACAGTGCCGCACCGGTCAGTTCACTTGCCGTTGGCGGATGCGGCGAAGTTGTGGAAGAACCGGGGTATGGTGCGGATCCCCATCATGTAGTTGAAAACACCATATTTCTCGTTCGGGCTATGGATGTTGTCACTATCAAGTCCAAAGCCGAACAACACTGTTTTCAACCCAAGCTCTTCCTCGAACAGGGCCACTATGGGTATGCTGCCGCCCCCACGGGTGGGGATGGGCTTCTTACCAAAGGTCTCCTCCATCGCCTTGCTCGCCGCCTGATAGGCCGGTGAATCGATCGGGGTCACCGCTGCTTCACCACCATGGTGCGGCTTCACCTGCACCCGCACGCCCGGCGGAGCGATCTTCTTGAAGTGCTCCTGGAAGAGTTTCGTGATCTTCTCGCTTTTTTGGTTGGGCACAAGGCGCATGCTGATCTTGGCGAAGGCCTTTGAAGGAAGCACCGTCTTTGCTCCCTCTCCGATGTAGCCACCCCAGATGCCATTCACATCCAACGTGGGGCGTATGCTGCTGCGCTCTTCGGAAGTGAAACCTTTTTCACCCCGCACCGCATCGATGTCCAGGTCCTTCATGTATTCCTTTTCGTCGAAAGGTGCTTCTGCGAGGGCCTTCCTTTCCTCTGCGGAGAGTTCCTTCACATCATCATAGAAGCCGGGTATGGTGATCCGCCGGTGCTGATCGTGCAGGCTTGCGATCATTTCGCACAATGCGTTGATCGGATTGGATACCGCGCCACCATAAACTCCGCTATGCAGGTCACGGTTCGGTCCGGTCACTTCCACCTCCACATAACTGAGTCCGCGCAGGCCGGTATTGATGCTTGGTGTATCATTGGCGATCATCGCCGTATCGCTGATCAGCACCACGTCCGCCTTTAATTTCTCCTTGTTGTTGGCCACGAAGATGCCGAGGTTGTCGCTGCCCACTTCTTCCTCTCCTTCTATCATCATCTTCACGTTGCATGGCAGGCCACCATTCTTCACCATGGCTTCCACCGCCTTCACGTGCATGTAGAACTGGCCTTTGTCATCGGCGCTTCCACGGGCGTAGATCATGCCGTCCTTGATCACCGGTTCGAACGGGCCGCTGTGCCAGAGATCAAGCGGATCGGGAGGTTGCACATCATAATGGCCATATACGAGCACCGTTGGTCTGGCGGGATCGATGATCTTTTCACCATACACGATCGGGTGGCCTTTCGTAGGGCAGATCTCCACCTTTTCCAGCCCGGCCTCCTCCATGCGCTTCTTCACCTCTTCCGCACAACGCGCTACATCACCTTTATACTTCGGATCGGCGCTCACACTCGGAATGCGCAGCAGGTCCAGTAGTTCATTCAGGAATCGGTCCTCGTTCTTCTTGATGTAGGTATCCAGTTCTTGCACAGCGCGTGGGTATTAAGTAGGTGGCTAAGATAGCCGGTCGTGAGGGATGAAGCTGGCCTTCGCCTGCCGCTCGATCCTGGTGGAG
>JAEZCB010000131.1 GCA_023412755.1 Bacteroidota bacterium | reverse complement strand
ACGAAGATCAGGTCGGCCCGGGCCATGCAGGCATTCCGCATCGTTCGCTCCAGGCGCTGCTCATCGGTACCGAAGTCGGGATCGATCAGCACGGCGAGTAGTTTTCTTCCCTCGTTCTTCGCCGCTTCCAGTTGTTGGATCACTGTGCCCTCGTTGCGAACTTACGGTGTGCTTGAAGAATGGATGGATCATGAGGACCATGAGACCGAAATGCGATCGATGAGTTTGCGGAGGTTTGGCAGATCCAATAGAGAAGTTTTGGGAGTAATAAAAAGTAATATTGTAAAAGCATCGATAGCTATTGGCTTTCGTGAGCGAGCTCTTACCACGGTGGGTCGGTCAATTAAAAGGCAATGAAAGCAAGTATCCCTTGTTGGTCCAGTTTCTTGGTGCTGATATGTCTGCCCGTACTTCTGTGTGGGCAAAACAACCGATTGATCGAAATCAGCGCAGGAGTGAAACACTCACTCTCCTATAATGATAATACGGAAGGTCGGCCAGGATATATGATCAGCGCGGAAATGTTCGTTCCATCTTATCGCGTGGCCGTGAAATATGGCATTGGTTTCAACAGGTCATCACAGTTTAAATCATTTGTCTCTGGGTCTCGTAATATCTCATTACGGGATGTTACGTATGATACTTATTCTGCGACTGTTCCCATACTGGCTTCCATAGGCCTTCCAGATCAAAGAAGGTTCGCCTTGGAAACAGGGATCGTGATCGATCTCCATTTAACTACCATAGCATCTGGCGTACAGCGCACTTTCTCCTGGATGAGTCTGGAAACCACTGAGGCGGAATTCAGGAGACACGGCAATTTGCGGTTCCCTGATTTTCTTCTCAGGATAGCTTTCCGTTCACAACTATACAAAGAAAGATATGGTCTCAAGATCGGCTATGATCATGGTCTCAGGGATCTTCGAGTTGATAGGGGGATGTACTCCAGGAATCTTTATTTTGCTTTATTGATTCATTTTTCGGGAGGAGGTGGTGGATCCGCTGAATGAAGTTGCTCGGATCATGCCTTCCCCCTTGATGGGAAGCTTATGATCCCGTGCCGGACATTCACATCATCCCTAAGATTTCCCCGCTGGTGGCCGCCGCCGCACCCACATTCCGCAGCACATATTCGGACCCTGCTGCCCCGGATTTCGCGTAATAGGCCGGGTCGCTCAGCAGCTTTTCGAGGACCGCTAACAGCTCTACGCTGTTCTTGATCGAGGAACCCGCTCCCGCATCCATCAACCCCTGCGCTTCCGTGAACTTCTGGTGGTTAGGCCCGAATATCACCGGTTTACCCCATGCCGCTGCTTCCAGCAGGTTGTGTATACCATCAACGAAACCGCCACCCACATAAGCAACATCGCCATACTTGTAGGCACGCGCCAAAGGACCGATCACATCGATGATCAGTGTGCGGCTGCCGGGTATGATCTCATTCCGGCTCCAGAAGGAGACCGGCCCGGGTATCTTTCCGGCCAGTTGCTGTATCCTGCTTCCCTCCAGTTCATGGGGTGCCACGATCAGTGCGGGCATTCGCTTCAAGCGTGACAATGCCGGCAATAGCACAGCCTCATCCTCAGGCCATGTGCTTCCGCAGATCAACACCGGTCCATCCACGCCCTCCCGAAACCGCTTCGCAAGCGGCAGTTCTTCGTTCTTTTCAAGTATCTGCGCCACCCTGTCGAATCGCGGGTCGCCGCTCTGGGTGATGTTGGTGAGGCCAATGGATCGAAGCAGTTCCACCGACCGCTCATCCTGTGTGAAGATGTGGCGGAATGCCTTGAGCATGCTGCGGTGTGTGCCACCATACCACTTGAAGAATGGCTGTTCCGGGCGGAAGCGCGCGGAGATCAGGAAGGCCGGGATCTTTCGCCGGGATAGCTGGTCCAGATAATGGAACCAGAAGTCATACTTCACGAACAGGGCCGCCTGGGGCCGCACCAGATCGAGCAAACGGCTGGCATTCGCGGCACCGTCCGGCGGCAGGTATTCCACATGATCCGCCACCGGCCGATCCTTCAGCACCTCGTAGCCACTGGGGCTGAAAAGAGTGAGAAGCACGGGCATGCCAGGCCGCTGCCGCCTGAGTTCCTCCAGTACCGGGCGCCCCTGTTCAAATTCTCCCAGACTGGAACAATGCAACCAGAGACATCCCTGCAGATGTGGGGCCTTCTCCTGCAGCCTTTGCCAAAGCCCAACCCGCCCTTGTACCCACTTGCGTGCCTTTGGGTTGAATGGTGCTGCGGCGCGGATGCCCAGGTGATAGAGCCCCGTGCCGATGTCGTAGCCCAGTGGCATCAGTAGTAGTGGAAACGGTCGTCCAGCCGCTTGTATATGGGTATGGTCCACCCGGCCCTGATCCCGGTGAGGCCATCGAACCGGTTGCCTGTTTCGCGGGAACGGGTGTCGAAGTTGTATGCACGCAAAGGCTGCGTGATGCCGATGTTGGTCTCGATCCCTATGTTGAAATTGATGCGCCTATTGTTGCTGAAGTGCTGATATCCCACATACAACATTCCCGCAGGGCCAGCAGCAAGCCGATCGTAGCCTTCCAGGTAATCGCCCTCCAATTGCGGCACCTCGTTCTTCTGGGTCTGCACGCGGATCTTGTGGCGCATATAGCCGCCGCCTAGCTTCACCATGATGCCGGAATTCGGGTTGGGGCCGATCACCGGTATGATCTTGCCCACCACCGCATGGATCGCATAACCGCGTTGGAAGAGCTGCACATCGGCCATTACCCCATCCATGTCCACGATCTGGCCCTGCCGGTTGATCACACCGGTCAGCAGTCCGGGTTCATGCACGTTATTGCCGAAGATGAAACCCCCTTCAAGCCCGAACAAATAATTGCCACGCGTCTTGCGCAACGCACTAAGTCCAACGTTGTGGTTGCTGCCGAAACGCAGTCCCAAGTCGCCACTGGGCAATTGGTACGCGTAATTCGCACTCATAGCCAAAAGGGCCACGGTGGTATCCCGGAAACTATTCTGTGCGCAAGTCTGAACAGCAAAGCCAGCGATCAGGCTCAGCAAGGTCCATATGCGTGAACGGCGGAACACGGTCGCGAAGTTATCCACGAACGCTGTGCGCGTGCATGATATTACCTTCGCGCCCCCCGGCAATTCCCTACGACCCTACATGAGCACGGCAGAAAGGACCATGCGTCCCATCCAGATGGTAGATCTGGCCTCGCAATACCGGAAGATCCAGCAACAGGTGGATGAGGCCGTTCTGGAGGTGATCCGCAGCACCGCGTTCATCAATGGTCCAGAGGTGAAGAAGTTCGAAAGCGAATTGGCCGCATACCTTGGTGTGAAGCATGTGATCGGTTGCGCGAATGGCACCGATGCTTTGCAGGTGGCCATGATGGCGCTGGATCTGAAACCGGGGGACGAGGTGATCACACCATCGTTCACCTTCGTGGCCACGGTGGAAGTGGTGGCGCTGCTGGGCTTGAAGCCAGTGTTCGCCGAGGTGAAGGAGGGTACCTTCAATATCGATCCGGCGGACATCCGGCGTAAGATCACGCCACGCACCAGGGCCATTGTGCCTGTACACCTCTTCGGGCAGACCGCGGATATGGAAGAGATCATGGCCATAGCCCGCGAACATGGGCTTCACGTGGTGGAGGACAACTGCCAGGCGATAGGTAGTGACTATCGTTTCGGTGATGGTCACAGTGTAAAGGCGGGCACCATAGGCCAGATCGGTACCACGAGCTTCTTCCCCAGCAAGAATCTGGGTTGCTACGGCGATGGCGGGGCCATCTTCACCAACGATGACACCGTTGCGCAGCGCCTTCGCCAGATCTGCAATCATGGCAGCGAGGTGCGCTACTACCACGATGTGGTGGGGGTGAACAGCAGATTGGACAGTCTGCAGGCGGCGATCCTACGGGTGAAACTACCGCACCTGGAGGAGTACAATGCTGCACGCGCCCGGGCGGCCAGTGCCTATGATCAGGCGTTCCAAGGCATGGAACATGTGCATATCCCGGAACGCAGCCCGGCCAGCACGCACGTGTTCCACCAATACACCCTGCGGATCACCGGCGGGCATCGTGATGCTCTGAAGAAGCATATGGAAGAGCATGGTATACCGGCCATGATCTACTATCCGGTGCCGTTGCACCTGCAAAAGGCCTATGAAGGGTATGGCATAAGCAAGGGAGATCTGCCGATCACCGAGAAGTTGATGGACGAGGTACTAAGCCTACCCATGAGCACCGAATTGGACGATGAGCAGCTATCCCACATCACGCGTACCCTTAAGGGATTTTTTGCGTAGAAGTGCAGCTGTCGATCAACGCGCGAACAGAACATGAACATAGCAGTAGTAGGGACAGGATATGTTGGTCTGGTGACAGGCACATGTTTCGCCGAGACCGGCAACCATGTGATCTGCGTGGACATAGACCGGGAGAAGGTGGAGCGTATGAAGAAGGGGCAGGTCCCGATCTACGAACCACACCTGGATGTGATCTTCGAACGGAATATCCGTCAGGGCCGTCTGCAATTCACCACGGATCTGGAAAGCGCGATCGCCGATGCCCAGGTCATCTTCCTTGCGCTGCCAACACCCCCTGGTGAGGATGGCAGCGCCGATCTGCAATACGTACTTGGCGTGGCCGGTCAGTTGGGGCGCATGATCAAGGACTACAAAGTGATCGTGGACAAGAGCACCGTGCCTGTTGGCACCGCGGAAAAGGTGCATGCGGCCGTGGCCGAGCATGCCAGCGTACCGTTCGACATTGTGAGCAACCCGGAGTTCCTGCGGGAGGGATTCGCGGTGGATGATTTCCTAAAGCCGGACAGGGTGGTGGTGGGCACCAACAGTGACCGTGCCCGCAAGGTGATGGAGGATCTTTACCGCCCTTTCGTGCGCCAGGGCAATCCCATCATCTTCATGGATGAACGGAGTGCCGAACTCACCAAGTACGCCGCCAACGCATTCCTTGCCACCAAGATCACGTTCATGAACGAGATCGCGAACTTCTGCGAACTTGTTGGGGCCGATGTGGACAAGGTGCGCATAGGCGTGGGCAGCGACAGCCGCATAGGTAAACGCTTCCTGTTCCCGGGCATCGGTTACGGCGGCAGCTGTTTCCCAAAGGATGTGCAGGCACTGGCCAAAAGCGGTGCCGATGCTGGGTATGAGTTCCAGATCATCAAAAGTGTGATGGAGGTGAATGAACGCCAGAAGACCGCGCTGGTGAACAAGATCCTTGCGGCCTATGGTGGCGACATCAAGGGCAGGCATTTCGCACTTTGGGGCCTGGCATTCAAACCGGATACCGATGATGTCCGTGAGGCACCAGCCCTATATATGATCGAAGCATTGCTCCAGGAAGGAGCCACCATCACAGCCTTCGATCCGGAGGCCATGCAGAATGTGAAAAAGCTGCTCGGCGACAAGATCGCATTCGTGAAGGATGAGTATGAAGCCCTCGAGAACGCCGATGCACTGATCATCGCGACGGAATGGTCGCTATTCCGCACTCCGGATCTAGAGCGGATGGGCACCGCAATGAAGGAGAAGAGGATCTTTGACGGCCGCAACCTCTACGACCTGGAGGAGATGCGGAAGCAGGGATTCAATTATGTGAGCATTGGCCGCGAGGTGGTGAATGCCAAAGAACCCGCCAAGGCGCGACCCGCCGCCAGCAAGGCCTGAGTGATGGACCAGGGAAAGGAACGGGTATTGATCACCGGCGCCGCCGGATTCCTCGGATCGCACCTCTGTGATCGCTTTCTGAAGGAAGGCTACTACGTGATCGGTATGGACAACCTGATCACCGGGCGGCTCAAGAACATCGAACACCTCTTCAAGCGGGAGGATTTCGAGTTCTACCACCATGATGTGAGCAAGTATGTGCATGTTCCGGGACCATTGAAGTACATCATGCACTTCGCCAGCCCGGCCAGCCCGATCGATTACCTGAAGATCCCTATCCAGACGTTGAAGGTGAGTTCGCTGGGCACGCACAACCTGCTTGGTCTCGCCAAGGCGAAGGGTGCCCGGATCATGGTAGCCAGCACCAGCGAAGTATATGGCGATCCGCAGGTACACCCGCAAACGGAGGATTATTGGGGCCACGTGAACCCCATCGGTCCGCGCGGTGTGTATGATGAAGCGAAACGTTTTCAGGAAGCCATCACCATGGCATACCATACCTACCATGGTCTGGAAACGCGGATCGTACGGATCTTCAACACCTACGGGCCGCGCATGCGCTTGAATGATGGGCGGGTGTTGCCGGCCTTCATCGGGCAGGCATTGCGTGGTGAGGACCTCACCATCTTCGGAGATGGCAGCCAGACACGGAGCTTCTGCTACGTGGACGATCTGATCGAAGGCATCCACCGTTTGCTCATGAGTGATTATGCCGGACCGGTTAACGTAGGGAACCCGGCCGAGATCACGATCGCACAATTCGCAGAGGAGATCATCAAGCTCACCGGCACCAAGCAAAAGGTGATCTACAAGCCGCTGCCGCAGGATGATCCCATGCAGCGCCAGCCGGATATCTCACTGGCAAGGAAGGTCCTGGGCTGGGAACCGAAGGTGGAGCGTGCGCAAGGATTGAAGATCACGTATGACTATTTCAAGAGCCTGAGCGAGGACGAACTGCACCAGAAGGATCACAATACGTTCGAGGGGTATGTGCGGAAGTAGGGTGGGGCCAGGGTTCCAACTGGGGCACTTTTCGCCTGGATCATAAAAGCTGATCCTGGCTTTTATACTTTTGGGCCAATAAGTATAAAAGTTGTCCAGGCTTTTCAAATTCTTGATACTTACTGAGTATGAAGGACTTAAGGGCTGGCGGGAGCGTCCGGACCCCACAAGGGTACACTGCATTCATGCCTGAACGGATCGACCGGAGCTATCGGTTGGAGGATCCAGAACTTCATGCTCAGCATGACATTGGCCATTGGTCAAGTTCTTTCTCGTTGGAGTGATCGGAACAGCGGACAAGGCTACGAACGGGTTACGTGAGATCCTGCGGCTGAAGCAGGAATGCCTGGAGGAGCGCCTCCCTACCATGGCACGGCGCACAACTGCCGCACCGCGATTGCTGGACTATTTGTTCCAGCAACCCGTCGTGAACGCAGAGATGGTTTCTGAGGCTATCGGTCAAACACAGGCTTCGGCCTATAAACTCATCGCCGCATTCGAATCCCTTGGGATCCTTCGTGAGATCACCGGCAGCAAGTGGGGGCGGCTCTATCAATTCGATGAATACTTCAAAGTGTTCGAGTGAGAACATTTTGCATCATTCACATGCGAGCAGTGCCTGATCAAGGACGAACTGCACCAGAAGGACCACAATACGTTCGGCCAGGGTTCCTACCTGGCACTTTTCGTAGGGTCAAAAATCAGAAAGGCACCCCTTGCCAGGGTGCCTTTCTCCTTGATGGGTAAGGCATGTTGCTCCGGTACCGGCCCACGCACATGATCATGATGCTGGCTCGAAACGCTCCACCGTATTCTCCACCGGCTCCACTGTACGCAGATACTCGTAAATGGCGCCGATGTCTTCTTCGGTCATGCCAGCATACATCATCCAGGGCATGATGGTCTGAAATTCGCCCGGGGCCACCTGGTGCGGGGTGTATTTATCTTCCGCATATTGCTTGAAGCGGGAAACGAAGGTCTCTTTATCCCAACTACCCAGGCCTGTGGAGTGGGGAGTGAGATTCGGGGTGCGAAGTAGAGAGCCATCAGGGAAACGGAACTCACGGCCGCCGGCAAGGAACGGGCCTGTGAATTCACCATCGGCGAATTCGGTATGGCAATCGCCACATGCGGCAGCGTTGAGCAAATAGCCGCCATAGGCCACTGGGTCGCTCGGATCGGGACGGGCTCCGGGCACACCTTTTTTGGGCAGGGTGCGTAGTATGAAATTGAATGGCAGGTCGGACTCGCTCGTTGGCAGCTGGTTCTCGATCGGTTCCAGCGTACGGATGTAGGCGATGATCGCGTGGATGTCCTCATCGGCCATCTTGCCATAGTTCTGCCATGGCATAACAGGGAAGAGTGGCTCTCCATGCTTGTTCACGCCCGCCGTGATCGCCCGGTATATCTCACCATCGGTCCATGTGCCCAGGTTGGCCGGTGTGATGTTCCGGGCCACATACTGCCCAGGAAAACCCATGGAACGATCGAAAACATCACCTCCCGCTCCATCCGTTCCCGGTTTGGGCGGGCCGCTGAACAGGGTCCAGTCACGTTCCGAATGGCAATCCATGCATTGCACAACATGCCATGCGAGGTATTTACCGCGCTCCACGCGTTCGGGGGTTATTTCCACCTTCAGGTCTGGTGGCGGCCCAACATCCGGCAGGGCGGCTGAAATGTAGCTGAGCGCACCACCGACCAGTACTACAGGGACGGCGAGGCCGATCATGGAAAAGCGCAGGTAGCGGTTCATGGCCATGTGCATTAGGTATATACGCTAGGGCGAAATTCCACCGCGACAGCGCCATGCCCATCACACTAATGGGTGATTTGGCCCCGGCTAAGGTCCGAGGCCTTCCGGATGGCCTCTGTGCGATTCCGCACCTCCAGCTTCAAGAAGATGTTCTTCAAATGCGTTTTGACCGTATTTTCAGATATGAAGAGCCTCTGGCCGATCTCTTTATTGGTGGCTCCTTGCGCCACCTGCTCCAACACACGGATCTCCTGTTCGCTCAGCGGGTCGGAAAGAGAGCGCTCCAATATGCCAGGGTCCAGGGTCATGGAAAGTTCCACTCCCCGTGCAAGGTGATTATTGAACGCGATCTCCACCGCCACCTTTATATCCATACCGGAAAAAGGCTTCAGGATATAACCGCCCGGGCGGGTCGCGGATGCTCTTGCCAAGGTGGTCTCATCGGAATGGCTGGTGAGGTAGATGAATGGCATGGGATGTTCCTGGTTGATCCATTCCGCCAGCCTGCAACCTTCATCCGCCAGTTCTTCATCCAGGCCGGCGCCACCAAGATGGATGTCCAGTATGGCCACATCCGGTGTCTCCCTCTTTACCAGCCGCTGCGCACCTGCCATGGATGAGGCCGGGCCGATGACGTGGTGTCCGAATTCGATCAAGTAGCCCCGCAGATCCTCAGCGATCAATGGGTCATCCTCGACCACCAGTATTTTCAACGGTCTCATATTGTTCGCTTGGTATGATCATGGTGTGGCGGGTGCCGTTCGTGTTACTGATGGTGGTGCGGGCACCCAGCCTGCGGGACAGGGTATCCAGCAGGACATGCCCGAAGCCGGTGCCCATGGTGCGGGCCGCGATACTACGGCCATCATCCTGCACCTCCAGCAGCAGTCCTTCTTCATGGTGGCGCAGGGTCACCACAATGCGGCCTCCCCGAGTGCCGAACGCATGTTTGATGGCGTTGGTGAGCAGTTCGTTCACCACGAGCCCGATGGGTGTGGCCACATCCACGTCCAGCTCCATGGCTTCACAGGCGGAGATAAGCTGTATCTCCTGTTGTTCCAGTTCACACGCGTGGGAGAAATGTTCGAGCAGGCGCTTCATGTAGGCCTGCATGTCGATGCTGTGAAAGCGATCACGCGTGTAGAGAAATTGATGGATGAGTCCGATGGCCTGCACCCGTTCTCTGTTCTGGCGCATGGCCTCACGGGCGTTCGGATCTTCCAGGGAGCGGCTTTGTATGCTTAGCAGGCTGTTAAGCATCTGCAGGTTGTTCTTCACCCGGTGGTGCATCTCTTTCAGCAGCAGTTCCCTTTCGGCAAGGGCGGCCTGGATCCTGCTGTTGGCCTGGAGAAGCTTGTTGTTGTGGCGCAGGCTGGACCAACCATAGGCCACCGCGGCTACTAAAAGGAGCACGGCCAGTATGCCGATGATCAGGTACAGATCACGTTGTGCGCGTTCTTCGGCGAGCTCCAGCTCCTGCAGCAGGATCGTGTTCTCCTTTTCGCGGGTCTCGTATTTCGCCTGCATCTCTTCGATGGCCCATTGCCGCTGTTCGCTGGCCATGGAGTCCGAGAGCATGGCGTAGTTCTTCCAATGCATGCCCGCGCATGCATGGTCACCGATGCGTCCGCAGGCCATGGCGAGTTCCTTGTTCACCGAGCGCAGCAGGTCCAGCCGCCCGCTGTGCTCCAGCAAGGCATAGGATCCATGCAGCCGCTCCATGCCCCGACCTCTGTTGCCCTGTTCCAGATCGATCAGACCCAAATGCAACAAGGTGGTCGCCTTTTCCACAGGATCACGCGCCGAAAGGTCCGCGAGGGCATTCTCCAATAGGTGCTTCGCTTCATCCGTCCTGCCCAGCATGTGCAGTGCCATGCCCAGGCCCACCTGCGTGCGCGCCAATTCCTGGGTATCGCCAAGCACCTCCAGGATCCGTCGCTCCTCTTCGAAGTAGAAGAGGCTGCGATCATGATCTCCCAGGTAGGAGTATGCGAGCCCGAGGTTGTGGTAGGTCCGCGCTATACCCAGAGTGTCCGCCATGCGCTGCTTCAACTCCAATGATCGCTCATAGGTGCGGATCGCCTTTTGATGATCCCGACGTACACGATGGATGATGCCGATGTTGTTGAGTGTCCAGGCAGCATTTCGATCATCCCCGATCCGTTCGAAACGGTCCAGGGCCTCATCATATGTGGCCAGGGCGTTCAACATATCTCCTTTGAAGTAGTATGCAGCGCCCATGCTGTTGATCATCTGGGCGGCCATCAATTCTGCACCTGCTTCCGTAGCGAGATCAAGGGCCTGTTGATAACACCGGATCGAAGAATCAAGCATGTCCATGTGCTCCCACGACAAGCCCTGCTGGTTGAGGTTCCAGATCTGTCCTGAAACAAGGCCCAGGCTTCTCGCCAGCTTTTCACCCTTACGTGCGTAGTGCAGCGCGGAATCTGGTGATGTCTCCTGCAGATAGTAGGCTATGTCACGATAGGTGAACACTTTGATGCTGTCGCCGCCGAGCATGGGCAGCAAGCGGATCAGGCTATCGGCCAGCATGCGGTCGTTCTGTGCCCGGACCACATGGCCGCAAAGGCAGAGTAACATGCCCAACACCACCGGCCACATGATATGTCCAGCCAACCGTACCATAGCAAGAGCAGGCAAATTAGGCAACCTGGATTTCTTAGCGGGCGGAATACGGTCTGCCATGGATACTTTCGCGGACCGTTGCCCGCCATGACCGCATACACCGCACATCCCACGGCAGTCATAGATGAGGGCTGCACCATTGGGAATGGCACCCGCATCTGGCACTTCTGCCACATCATGCCCGGCTGTGTGATCGGGGAGGATTGCAACATAGGACAGAATGTGGTGGTGAGTCCCGGCGTGAAGCTGGGCCGCAATGTGAAGGTGCAGAACAACGTGAGCATCTATTCCGGCGTAGAGTGCGAGGATGATGTCTTCCTCGGTCCGTCCATGGTGTTCACCAACGTGATCAACCCGCGCAGCGCCATAAACAGGCGATCGGAATACCTTCGCACCCTTGTGAAAAAGGGGGCCACCATAGGTGCCAATGCCACCATAGTCTGCGGGCATGATATCGGGCGCTATGCCTTTATCGGTGCCGGTGCAGTGGTGACGCGCGAGGTTCCGGATCATGCGCTGGTGGTAGGCAACCCGGCAAGGCAGGTTGGCTGGATGAGCGAATACGGCCACAAATTGAGTTTCAATGATGAAGGCAAGGCCACCTGCCCCGAGAGTGGCCAGCGTTACGAACTGATCAAGGGCCGGGTGGGCCGGGTACAATAAAAAAATGCCGGGCCCAGACAAGAAGATCGGTTTCGCCATCGTGGGATGCGGCCATATCGGCAAGCGCCACGCCGAAATGGTGCGCCGGCATCCGGAAGCCGAGCTGCTTGCGATATGTGATCACAAGGAGGCCGCCGAACTCGATCTCGCAGGTTCCCAGGTGCCCTTCTTCAAGGATATGGAGACCATGCTCCAGCAGGTGCCGGAGATCCAGGTGGTGTCCATCTGCACACCGAATGGCCTTCATGTACCGCAAAGCCTGGTGGCCCTCGAACACCGCAAGCATGTGGTGTGTGAGAAGCCCATGGGGCTTACCAAGGCAAGCTGTGAGAAGCTGATCCACAAGGCGCTGCAGGTTCACCGGACCGTATTCGGCGTAATGCAGAATCGGTACAGTCCACCCAGCCAATGGATCAAGGAGGTGGTGGACAATGGGCTGCTCGGGGACATCTTCCTGGTTCAGTTGAACTGTTACTGGAACAGGGATGAGCGCTATTACAGGCAGGATTCCTGGAAGGGTACGGCCGATCTGGATGGCGGCACGCTCTTCACCCAATTCAGCCATTTCATCGACATCTTGTACTGGCTGTTCGGAGACATCACCGACATCCAGGGGAAGTTCGCCGATTTCACCCACCGAGACCTTACCGATTTTGAAGACAGCGGGCTGGTGAACTTCCGCTTCCTCAATGGCGGAATGGGTTGCCTTAATTACAGCACCGCCGTGTGGGACAGGAACCTGGAAAGCAGTATGACCATCATTGGCAGCAAGGGCAGCGTGAAGATCGGAGGCCAGTATATGGACAAGGTGGAGTACTGCCACATCAAGGACTACGATATGCCCGTTCTGGCCGAGACCAATCCAGCGAACGACTACGGCCCATACAAGGGCAGCGCCAACAACCACGGGTACATCATGGACAATGTGGTGGATACCTTGAAGGGAAGGAACATAATGACCACCAATGCATTGGAAGGGCTTAAGGTGGTGGAGATCATTGAACGCATCTACAAGATCAGGAATGAACAAGCTGTATGAACGGCTGCTGAGCAAAGAGGCCAAATTGGCCGTTATCGGGCTGGGCTACGTTGGGTTGCCCATCGCACTGGCATTCGCACGCAAACTGAAAGTGGTCGGTTTCGATATCAACCAGAAGCGGGTGGACATGATGCGCGGCGGCATCGATCCAAGCAACGAACTCGATGCGGCGGAATTCGAGGGTCGCGACATCCAATTCACTGCGGACCTGGAGGACCTGCGTGATGTGGAGTTCTTCATCGTGGCCGTACCCACCCCGATCGATCAACAGAACATACCGGACCTGGGGCCATTGCTTGGTGCCACGCGCACGGTAGGGCAGGTGCTGAAGGAAGGGGATGTGGTGGTGTATGAAAGCACCGTGTACCCCGGCTGCACCGAAGAGGACTGCGTGCCCCTGCTGGAGCGGCTCAGTGGCCTGCGTTACATCCAGGATTTCAAAGTGGGATATTCTCCCGAAAGGATCAACCCAGGCGATAAGCAGCATACTCTGGAGACCATTGTGAAGGTGAGCAGCGGCTGCGATCCGGAGAGCTCGGAAGTGATCGCTAAAGTATATGAGCTGGTGGTGGAAGCCGGTGTGCACCGCGCCAGCA
>JAEZCB010000129.1 GCA_023412755.1 Bacteroidota bacterium | reverse complement strand
ACGCGCCGATGCCGATCAACGATGGGATGGATGCCTTGCCGGCCGAGATCATCTGTACGATGCCGAAGACGATGGCCAGGCCGGCCGCTGCCAGCATGGTGATGTAGGTGAGCCAGAGGCCACCGTTTATGCCGGTTTCGTTACCGGAGAAGATCATGATGAAGAACACCACGCCCAGCGCAACGATGAGCCAGAGGATGATCTTTCCGATCAATGAGGTCCTGTGTCCCATTCAATTTCAGTGTTTGGTCATGTTGTGCTTCACGAGCATATCCACCAGCGTAATGGAAGCTTCCTCCATCTGCCCGGTGATGCTGTCGATCTTGCTCACCAGGTAGTTGTAGAAGATCTGCAGGATGATGGCCACGATAAGACCGAATACGGTGGTCAATAGTGCCACCTTGATACCGCCTGCCACGATCGCCGGACTGATGTTGTTCGCCACTGCGATCTGGTCGAAGGCGAAGATCATCCCGATAACCGTTCCCAAGAAGCCCAACATGGGCGCCAGTGCGATGAACAGGCCGATCCAGGAGAGGCCACGCTCGAGGCGGCCTACTTCCACACCACCGTAGGCCACCACGGACTTCTCCACGATGTCCACACCTTCGTGGGCACGATCGAGGCCCTGGTAGAAGATGCCGGCAATGGGGCCCCGGGTGTTCCTGCACACTTCCTTGGCTGATTCGGTGCCACCACTGCGCAGTGCCGCCTCCACATTGTTGAGCAGTTTGGTGGTGTTGGTGCTGGCCATGTTCAGGTAGATCACGCGCTCGATCACCATGGCGAGACCAAGTATCAAACAGATCAATACCGGGGCCATCCAGATCGGATCGCCTTCGATGAAGCGCTGTTTGAACATCTGGTGTCCGCTTGCGGCCGGAGCACCGTCAGCGACCACTTCAGTGGATCGGCCGACAGGAGCATCCTGGGCCATGGCCGGTGCAGAAAGCAGGCTAACGCTCATCAAGCCAGCCAGACAAAGGTTCAAGAACGTGCGTACCATTTGTGTTTATATAGTGTAAGAGGGTGCTAGAACGTTGAAATGGGATCCCTGCGGAGAGAGAGGGATTCGAACCCCCGATACCCCGTTAAGGGTATACGCACTTTCCAGGCGCGCGCCTTCAACCACTCGGCCATCTCTCCTTTGGACTTCCAAAACAGCGGTTTTTCCGCGTTACGGGCGGCCAAATTACAAAAAGGTGGATCCCATGCATGTTAGAGGGGGTCATAAGTTGAAATGATACCGTCTGAGCGTGAAGGTTCTCACGTTAAATCAACGTGAACTCACCGCAGATCGGTGCCGCCAATGCTCGGATCACAGCCTCCGTTCCTCCCGCAGGAGCAGCCTTTGGACCGGCCCCTTGGGCAAGAAGGAACATCAGTTTGGTCATGGCCGCTTCTATGGTCATATCCGCACCCCCCACCACACCCATTTCCAGAAAGGCCTTGCTGGTGACATAGCGCCCCTGCTCCACCCTGCCTCCCGCGCATTGGGTAACGTTCAATAGAATGATACCTCGTGAAATGGCCTCACGGAACACGTCCAGAATGGCCGGGTCGGTAGGTCCATTGCCACTGCCGAAGGTGGCCAGCACCATCGCCCGCAGATCCTCCAGCTCCAGCAGTTTCCTTACCCAGTGTGCCCGCATGCCAGGATGGAAATGGATCAGTGCCACACGGTCGTCCATGCAGTCGTGCACCTTCAATCCCGTTTCGCGGTATGGCAGTATTGCGGAGCGATCATAACGGAGATGGATCCCGGCCTCGGCCAATGCCGGCCAATTCGGGGATTGGAAAGCCTCGAACCGTTCAGCATTCACCTTGATGGTGCGGTTGCCGCGCATAAGCCGGTATTCGAAATAGATGGCCACCTCGGGAACAAGCGGCCGTCCATCTTCCCCCTTTGCCGCCGCGATCTCTATGGCGGTTACCAGGTTCTCCCGTGCATCAGTTCGGATCATACCCACCGGAAGCTGCGAACCGGTGAATATCACCGGCTTATTGAGACCCTCCAGCAGAAAGCTGAGCGCGCTGGCGGTGAAAGCCATGGTATCGCTTCCGTGCAGCACAACGAAGCCATCGTAGGCCTGGTAGTTCTCCCCCACCATTGAAGCGAGCCGCACCCAATGCCGCGGACCCATATCACTGCTGTCCATTGGGCGCTCGAAAGAGAGGGTGCCCAACTCCACATCCATCCGCTCCAATTCCGGCACCTGCATTTCCAAGGTGGCCAGGTCCATGGGCCGGAGAACACCGGTGCGTGGATCGCTCCACATGCCGATGGTCCCTCCAGTGTAGATGAGCAGGACCTTGTTTCGCTTCATTAGCGGGCGTCACTATCTGCGCCGAACAGCTTCAAGGCATTGGCGGTGGTGATGGCAGCGATCTCATCGATCTTGTGGTCTGTCGCTTCGGCCAGGCGTTCCGCGATGAATGGGATGTACGCGCTCTCATTGCGCTTGCCACGATGCGGGACAGGTGCCAGGTAGGGCGCATCGGTCTCCAGCACGCAATCATAGGCACCTACTTCGGCCATGGTTTCGGCTAGCCCGCCTTTGGGGTAGGTGATCACCCCCCCGATCCCCAGGTAGAAATCACCAAGGCCGCTCACCAAACGCGCTTGTTCCACGGAACCGGTGAAGCAATGGAACACGCCACGGAGGTTATCATCGTTTTCATCCTCCACGATGGAGAAGACCTCGTTGAAACTTTCCCTCGAGTGGATGACGATGGGTAACTGAAGTTCCTTCGCCCACCGGACCTGCAGGCGAAAAGCTTCCTTCTGTTGCTCCACGTAGGTCTTGTCCCAATACAGATCGATCCCGATCTCGCCCACCGCATGGTAGCGTCCGCTCCGCAACGCCCTCTCCACTTCCATCAGATCCCGGGAAGGATCCTTGCCCACCGACCCAGGATGCAGGCCCATCATGGGAAAACAGATGTCCGGATAAGCATCGCACAATTCATGCATGGGCTCCGCACTCTCCAGATCGATGTTCGGCAAAAAAAGTTTCCGCACGCCCGCATCCAGTGCCCGTTGGATCATCTCATCCCGATCGGAAGAGAATTGTTTGTGGTAAAGATGGGCGTGGGTGTCCACGAACATGGCGCGAAGGTACCGGATCGGACATGGGCAGCGTGGTACCTGCCCCATCGTTCATCGAACGCCGTAGGCCTGTGGCCGTAACTTCGCCTCCCCACTGCATGAAGATCCTGGTCCTGCGCTTCAGTTCCATCGGAGACATCATCCTAACGAGTCCGGTGGTCCGTTGCCTGAAGAAGCAGCTGCCAGATGCGCAGGTGCATTTCGCCACCAAGGCCGCATTCGCCGATCTGGTGGCCCATTCACCGTATGTGGACAAGGTGCATTTGTTGAAGGATGACCTGCGAACGCTGATCGGCGAGCTGCAGGAGGAGAAGTTCGATCTGGTGGTGGACCTTCACCACAACCTGCGCACCGCGAGGATCAAGCGGAACCTTGGGGTGCCTTCGCGCTCATTCCCTAAGCTCAACGTGGAGAAGTGGTTGCTTGTGAATTTCAAGCTGGATCGGATGCCCCGTGTACATATCGTGGATCGGTACCTCAGCACGGTGGATCACCTGGGTGTGCGGAATGATGGCCTGGGCCTCGATCTTTTCATTCCGCCGGATCGCGAGGCGGATCTTTCCGCTTTACCGGCCCCACACAGGGGCGGCTTCACGGCATTGGCCATTGGTGGCGCCCTGGATACCAAACGGCTGCCGCTCCACCGGATGATCGAACTGGCCGACCTGTTGCAAGGGCCGCTCGTGATCGTTGGTGGTGAACAGGATAAGGCCGATGGGCGTGCCATTGCGCATGCGATCGGGAGCCGTGTGTATGATGCCACTGGCAAATACGATCTGCTTGGCAGTGCCTCACTGCTCCGGCAGGCACACAGCATTGTGGCGCATGACAGTGGTGCCATGCACATGGCCGCCGCTTTTCAAAAGAACCTGGTCTGCGTCTGGGGCAACACCGTGCCGGAATTCGGGATGGGGCCATACCTGCCGGCACATCCGGAAAGAGCCCATTCCGCCGAAGTGTTGGGACTATCCTGCAGACCGTGCAGCAAGATCGGTTTCGCGCGTTGCCCTCAGGGCCATTTCAGATGCATGGAGAAGCATGATCTGCATGCTATCGTGCGGCATGCTCAACAGGTGGATGCTCCGGTTTGAGCAGCTGGTGCAATGCCGCAGCATGTGCCAGAAGCACCAGTGGAACGATAACGGCAGGCAACCATACGTACGGGAAGTGCAGCAGCGCCACATTAGGCCGCTCGAAGCCGAAGAGCTGGAATGGCGTGGGTACGGAAAAGATCCCGTGGAACATGATGTTAAGGAGCAAGGCGAGACACAACAGGTTCCAGCCAATGAGCAATGGCCTGTTCACCCGCCCATGCCGGAAACCCAATGTGGCCACAAGTGGTGCTGTGAGGCCTGAAAAGATGTCGAAGTTCCTGCCTTCATAGGTCATCACTTGCGGAACATCACCTTGCAGAAAGAGGCCATGCAGCCCGATCTCCACGGGCACCCTTACCACATGCAGCATGATCAGCGTGCGCATGTCCAGCCTGTACGACCAGCGGCGGCCTGCGGGTAACACGAAGAGAAGTAGGATCGTGAGCAGTGGTGGGCCTATGGCCACGGACATGCGTGGTGGTATGCCCTCCGTATCCTCATAGAAGCCCATGGTGGCCACCACGCCCTGCAATAGCACCCAGATCACCAGGAGCCATCCCGCTTTGCGTACCCTGGGTATGGCCCATAGAAAGATGAATACCGCGAATGCGGTTGAACCTATGAAGGTGATCGGCAGCCAGGTCGGATATTCCAATAGACCAGGTGGTGGATCTGGATGCAAGCTTGCACGAGTGATCGCGCGCACTCACCCAAGAGCATGGAAATTTTCCACGATCCCCTAATGGATCGGAAAATGTTTCAGGCGTGATCGAACAGGGCCCTCAACTCCGTGGCCTCATCCGGTTTCATTTTTCCTGCGAGGATCAGGCGCAACTGGCGGCGGCGAAGTGCGCCATCGAACCGCTTCTGTTCCTCATCCGTATCCGGCACCACTTGGGGCACCGCTATGGGATGACCCGCCTGATCCACCGCCACGAAGGTGTAAATGGCGCTGTTGCACTTGATCTTGTCACCGGTCACCTGATCCTCCACCCATACATCACTCCAAACCTCCATGCTGGTACCGAATGCCCGGCTCACATGCGTGCGTATGGTCACGAGATCGCCCAGCTTGATGGGCCTGTCGAAGGACACATGATTCACAGCCACGGTCACCACCACCCGCTTGCAATGGCGGTGCGCACTGATCGCACAGGCTATGTCCAGCCATTTGAGCAACTGCCCGCCCATGAGGTTGCCGAGCGTGTTGGTATCATTGGGCAATACCAGGTGCGTGGTCTCGGCATAGCTTACGGAACTCGGGATGGCGCTGGGCATGGTCTGTTGCTCTGGCTAATGCCAGAGCGGGGGCAAAAGTAGGGCCTCTCCCACTGCTCTTGAAGCGGCTACTGCAGGCGGTAGAAAAGCACCCGTCCATCATCGGTGCCGGTGATCAGTTGATCATCATGGATCAACAGCGGGGCGCGGTGATGCTGGTCCTTGTTCTCCGGAAACTCCAGTTTCTGCACCACCTCACCTTCTTCATTCACCACTTCTATGGCACCATCCTTCACCGCCCGGAGTGTGTGGCCGCCATGCGTCACTTCGCTCTGTTGGTAAAAGCGATCGAAGCTGGAATTCTTCATATCGAGGCCCATCGCCTTTACAGCCCGGGCATCGGGGATCCATCGATGCGGCGCCAGCACCTTGTCCTGCTTTCCGCTTTTCACATCATAGACCTGCCGTTTGCCAGTATGCCCTACCAGCACCACGTACTCGCCATTGTCATTGAAGGCCGCATGGTATACGGCGGTGCCATCATCTTCCTTGAATGGGAATGAATGGATCTTCTTCCCGCTCTCCAGATCATAGAGTTCCGCGCCTTTGTCCATTCCAACGAGCACACGGTCGCCCTTGGGCGCCATGGCAAGGGAGACCACTTCGGCCTTCGCTGTCTTTATGGTCTTATGCGGAGTGGGTTCGATGACCTGGGCCTGGGCCAGGAATGGAGCGGCCGCCACGGCGGCGAAGAGAAGAATGTGTCGCAACATCATCAGGGTCTCAATTCAAGTTTGGATCAGGCCAGGAGGTGCTCCTGTTCGCGCAGCCACCGCAACGCGCTATCCTGATCGGGGAACATTTTGATCGGTCTTTCCGGCTTATGGTGGCGCACAAAGACATTGGCAGCGAGCTGGTGCTCGAAGTCGCGCATCACGATGGCATCCGCGGCGATGTACTGGCAGGAGGCCGGGGAGGACGCATGCGCCCGTGCTTCATTGCTGAGCGAAGTGCCGTTGCCCAGCGTCACCATCAGCAACACCTTATTCGCACCACGGTGCTCGCGGATCACATCGAACATGGCCTGCACTTCCTCCTCGGAAACGACATGGCGGTCCTTGAAGTGCGTGTGCACCAGGTGATCCTCGATAAAATATACCGTGGAAGCCTCCAACTCCACCTTCCTCTTCATCTCGATGCGGCAGGGTACCAAATTAACGACCGTGACCCCGGCCCATGTTTCAACGGACAAGCAACCATGCGGAGTATGGCCCATTTTCCTTTACGTGAGCCATGGCCTGCAACGCTTCTTCGCGGCTGCTAAAACTGCCGAAGGCCACGGGATGCAGCTCACCATGACGGGAAAGGCGTTGTGCATCGAAACCTTTGCCGCGCAACTCCTGGAGGAAACGTTCAGCGTTCTCCTCCTGCGCGAAACAACCTCCGATCACATGGAATCGTCCGCGCGCTGCCTTTGCTGTGGCGGCCTTGCCGGAAACCGTGACACGCGTGGACACCGCGGGCGCGGGTACCGGTGGTTCCGGTGATCCCAGGTCCACGGTGATGTGCATGTCCTTTCCAGCTGGCAGCTCGATCTCCTTAACACCCAGTAAGCCATCGGGCAAACGCAATGGAGCCACAGTGTGCAAAGCCGCAGGCACACCATCGGAAGGTGTATAGGTTCTTTCAACCGCAGGCCCGAAAGGATCGAATCCGCTCCATTGTCCCTGAGGGCCAGCGCCTGCGTTATAGGCCCAGAAGGCCCCGGCACCGAACAATACCGCTGCCGCAGCGGCCGCGGCCCATATCGCACCTGTGCGACGTTCCACCACGGCCGCACCAGTGGCGGCAGGCTGTGGCAGCACCCGAACTATGGGCGTACGCTTCTCCACAGGTAGGGCGGTCACCGGAGCCAGGCCATAGGCGTCCTTGAGGAAATTGGTGCTGCGGTCGGGATCGAATTGCAGGTTCTTTTCCGCATCATGGTAAAAGATGCCGATGTGTGGCATCTCCAGCCGGCCGTGCAGTTTGAGTTCATCCCGCCACTGTTTCACCGCCTCTTCGATCACATCTTGTGCCTCCTTGAAAGACCTGCCTTCCCGCTTTGCCACATGATCGGCAAGCAACCCATCGCTACGGATAAGATTCTTGTTGAAGCTCACATCCTTGCCAGGTGGATGGACAATGCGCCGGGCTTCATCCAATTTGGCGGACCTGTAATGGGTAAGGAATCCCCCCCACTGCGGCACGATAACGCAATCGTGGCAGAAAAGCAGTTCGTGAAGGTCCTTCTCTATACCCATCCTAGCGGCGGGAAAGTTAGGCAACCTCATGATCCTTCGCCATCCTTTTCCACCCTTCTTATCGCCTCCTCAAGATCGGCGGGCGTATCCACGCAGAATGAGGAATGCGCCGTTATCCCAACCTGCACTTTGTATCCATTCTCCAGCCAGCGCAACTGCTCCAGCGATTCAGCCTTTTCAAGCGGTGAGGGCGCAAGCCGCACCAGACGTTCCAGCAATTCCTTGCGGTAGGCATAGATGCCCACGTGTTTCAAAAAACGAAAATGCGAATACCTTGGCCCTGTCCTATGGCCATGCAGGTAAGGGATGGCCGCGCGGCTGAAGTACAGCGCGTTCATGCGGATGTCCGTGGTGATCAATACTTCCCCGGCATTATCCAGTTCATGATCATCCTGCACCACTTGTGCGAGAGTGGCTATGCCGCCTTCCGCCTTTTCCAGCGTTTCGCATACCTCATCGATCTGCGCCGGTTCTATGAATGGTTCATCGCCCTGCACATTCACAATGGCATCCACATCATCAGCGCCCATTATCATGAGGGCCTCATAACACCGGTCCGTGCCGCTGGGATGTTCCGGAGAAGTGATCACCGCGGTACCGCCAAAGGATCTCACGTGTACGGCCACGCGCTCATCATCCGTGGCCACCACTACAGCTGTGATCCGCTTCGCCTTCCGCACACGTTCCACCACGCGCTGCACCATGCTCTTGCCGCCGATATCGGCCAGGGGTTTACCCGGCAGCCGGGTACTGGCGAAGCGTGCGGGTATTATGGCCACTATCCTCATTTCAGGTCCAGCATCATCTGCACTTGGAAATTCCGTGGCGCCTCAACGGCCAAGGGTCTTATGGCATACTCCAGGTTGGTGAGGTTGTTGACAATGAATGCGACACGCAACACATCAGTGACGTTCGCGCCTAAACGCAGATCCAGGATGGTATCACCAGTGGAATATTCCTTCATCCATTCACTAACACCGGTAGTTAGCAGCCCCACTTCGTCAAGTTCCACAAACGCCTTGTCTATGTTGCGCACATGGCTGTTGTAGCGCACGCTCATGCCAGCCATGTACCGCTTGTAGGTGAACTGGATATCGCCCCGGAACATCTGCTCCACACGGAACTTCAAGATCCTGCCGGTGGTATCGTGGCTTGTGGTGTTATAGGTATATGGCGTGTGGGGCGGTGAATAGGAACGGCCATAGGCCTCATCCGGTGATAGTGAAATGGGCCTCGTGTGGGTGTAGCCGATCAAGGCACCGATCCCTACAGGACCGATGGAGCCCTGGCCGGTGAGTTCCAGTTCGATCCCTGAGATGCGCGCCGATCCTGTATTCACACTTTTGAAACCCAGCGCACTGAAACCTGTGGCCGGCACCCATTGACCAAAGGTGAACTCTACGAAATCCTCGATGTCCTGCTGGAAGGCCACCGCATCGAAGTAGCCTTGAAAACCACCTATCCGGAAACCTTGTTTCACACCCGCCTCGATATTGGTGCTCCTTTCAGCACGTATGTCCGCATTCGGAAAGATGCTCAGCAAGCCAACACTCGTACTGATGAACCGCTCGCCAATGGTGGGAAAACGGAAACCCTGGCCGTAGCTTGCTCGGATGTATGTGGCCCGCAATGCCTGCCAGTTGATGCCTGCCCGGAACACAGGCTGCGCATCATCCAGTTCATTCACCTGGAAGCGCTCGTAGCGCACGCCTGCGGATAATGAGATGCGCTCCAGCAACTTCTTGTCCAACTGCAGGTATGCGGCCGTATTGAGCGCCTGGTTCACACCATCCCCATCCTCATCACCGGAATATAATCTGGCCTGGCTGTTGATCAGCCGGTAGACCACCCCTGCCGTGATGGTGGTCTCGCCAAAAAGATCCACGCGTTGCTGCACCTGGTATTCGCCATGCACCACCTGGTTGCTGTTGCTCTGATCGTTGTCGTTATCGAACTCCTGCTGATGCAGGCGCATGCGCAGCGAATGCCGGGTGCCGGATCTTGAATGGTAGTTGATGAATGGATCCACATAGAATTGGGTGCCGAGGGTTCTCGTTACTGTACCCGGCAGGGGCCGGTACAATCCTTCTTCGGAATTGTTCCAGATAAGCACCGCGGTGCTTCTGCTCTTCATCGCATTCGCATTGATGCCATAGTTGAGGCCCTGGATCTTCTTGTTGCGCCAGCGGGTGCCTATGTTGAATCGGACCCGGTTGTCATAGCCTGCCGGCTCTTCGCGTTGGGCACTATCGGCCACCGCAGGTTCCGGACCGATGTATCCGGCATCGGAGAACGCATTGCCACCCACCACCAGATCCAGCGCACCCAATTGCTGCGAATGAAAGAAGTTGACCCCGCTGATCATGGGGTTGTTCTCTCCCCACCACCGTGCTTCGCGGCGCTCCGGATCATCGTACATGCCGGTGAACATGGTGACACGGGTACGCGGACGATCGCGCGGATAAGCGGTGCGCACGTTGATCACACCGCTCAAGGCCGCACTGCCGTACAGTACGGATGATGCGCCCTTGATCACCTCCACCTGTTCCAGATTCTCGATCGGGAGAAAGGTCCAGTTGGGCCTACCAATGTCTCCGCTAAGGATGGGTATATCATCCACAAGCACCTGCACGCGGCTGCCCGCACCATAGCTGAACCCGCTTCCGGCGCGGATCTGCGGCTCTTCATCAACAATGATCACACCCGGCACCTGGTCCAGTGCGTCGGACATGCTCACCACATTCTTGTTCAACACGATCTCTGGCCGCAACACACTCAGCGATTGGGTCACCTCGCCCACGCGCTGCTCGAACCGGCCCGCCGTCACCACCACCATATCCAACTGTGTGGCGGTGGTGGTCATCACCATATCCAAGGTCCGGGCTTCGCCGGGTGCCAATACGATCCGCTCCTTTCGCGTGTCAAACCCCACGAAGCTGAAGGTCACTTCCTGTTCACCTGAAGGAAGAGAGAAGGAGTATCGCCCATCCGGATCCGTTGCAGCACCCTTCCCAGGCGCAAACGTCACGTTGGCGCCGATCACAGGCTGGCCCTGCTCATCGCGCACGATCCCCATAAGGGTGGCATCCTGGGCGATAAGCCGCAGGATCGCCAGTACGGCAATGGATACCGTGAGAAGCCTTTTCATGCTGCTACTTTTGTAGGAGGAGCACCAATGTCCGGTGGGATCAGCGGGCGATGCGGGTAAAAGTAAAATGAAAGGGACATTGGGGACGGAGGTCGATGACGGTAGCTGGGTACACCGCATAGCCCTCTCCATGCTAAAGGGCATCGGCCCGGTGAATGCCCGCAACCTGGTGGCCTATTGTGGTGGGGTGGACGCGCTATTCACCGACCGCCATTTGAAGAAGACGCTGGAAAAGGTACCCGGCATAGGGCCGAAACTGATAGCGAGCATCACTGACAAGTCCGTGCTGCGTGAGGCGGAAAAGGAACTTGCGTATGTGCGGAAACAAAAGCTGCGCATCTTCTTCTATCTGGATGCTGATTTTCCTTTCCGGTTGAAACAATGCCCGGATTCGCCCGTACTGTTCTACGCCAAGGGTGACGCCATGCTGGATGCAGCGCACATGGTGGCGATCGTGGGTACGCGCACGCCCACCGATCAAGGCAAAAAGCTGTGCGCCGAACTGGTGGATGGCCTTGCTTCGATCAACGCCACGATCGTAAGTGGTCTTGCGTACGGTATCGATATCGTGGCACACCGGGCGGCGGTGAAGCATGGCATACCCACCATTGGTTGTGTGGCCCACGGCCTGGACCGGCTGTATCCAGGGGAGCATGCCGCCACTGCGAAGGACATGATGGAGAATGGTGCCCTTGTTACCGAATTGCCGAGTGGCAGCCCGTTCGCGCCAGGCAACTTTCCCGCCCGCAACCGGATCATAGCCGGTCTTTCGGATTGTACCGTGGTCGTGGAAAGCGGGCCCAAAGGCGGCAGTCTGATCACTGCGGATATAGCAGGAAGTTACGATCGAGAGGTATTTGCTTATCCCGGGCGCCCCACAGATGCCCGGAGCGAAGGCTGCAATAAGTTGATCCAGCAGAACAAGGCGGCATTGGTCACTAGTTCCAGCGATGTGATCACCATGATGGAATGGCTGCCCAAGGCGAACAAGGCACCCGTACAGGCATCCTTGTTCAGTGATCTCCTGCCGGAAGAGCAGATTCTTGTGGACATCATCCGGGCGAAGGGCAAGATCAACATCGATGAGCTGTGCTTTGAAAGCCGCATGTCCCAAAGTAAGGCCGCCAATTTGCTACTCCACCTGGAGTTCAATGGTGTGGTACGGTCGATGCCCGGGAAGATGTACGCGTTGGATCGGTGATGATCCGATGCTGGCGCGGCTTTGTCACCTTCCTGCTCCACCACACAATGTATGGCACCAGCACGGCGGGAGGCAAAGCCCAGGGGATCCAAAACGGCCCGATGCCGTCCCAATTCACCACCAGGAAAGCGGTGAGCGTGCTGATGTAGCTACCCACCATCATGCTGATGTGGCGCACCAGCCAGGTATTCGGTGGCAGCGTATCTCCTTTCCGCACCTTCCAAAAGAGTATGACCTCGCGGAGCGCCAGGGTGGAACTCAGGATACCCAGGCCCAAGAGGATGGCATTCCCAGAAAGAAGCATCACCATGGTGTTGGCGATGCCGATCACCAGCACGATC
>JAEZCB010000088.1 GCA_023412755.1 Bacteroidota bacterium | reverse complement strand
TTTGCGCCGGCGGCCGGCGGCACCGCCCTATGGCGGACCCGGACCCTATGGGACCCTCTGGGACCGTCACCGAAGCGAGGTAGTGGGCTAAAAGTCCCAGAGGGTCCGCCGTACGGCGGACTTCATGTCGGTAGAATACGATCCCCCCACGTGGTGATCGTGCCGTGAGGTACGATACCTTTTGCTCTTTGACGGTGAAATGATGGTCCCGTACCTACGGCACGGCATGTACATCTGAACTGCGGCTATTCTACCCACATTTTGTCCCTATGGGACCTGAACTGCGGTTTTCCACCAACATTAGGACCACCGTTATAGTGCCGTGTGGCAAGCGACACAGCACCTACGGGACCAAATATGATCCCAAGCATTGTTCAAGACATGTTAGCCTCAGCAAGCATCCGCCATACCTGCGGCGTTGACTTACCTTTCGGCCGATAACCTGCACATGCCATCCTTGCCGTCACTTCGGCGCTGCCTGTTGGTGGCGCTTCTGCCGTTAGCCGGAGGCCTCTCCGCACAGAACGCCTATCTCACCAACCTCGTTGTTCCGCGCTACATCAAAGCCGGTATGGACTATCCGCTCACCGTGCGTGCGCGCAATGCGGGTGGTCCGGCGTACAACTTCTTCCAGGTGAACTGGAACCTCGATGGCGGTCCGGTGTATACCATGAACCAGCCTGTTGGTGGCAACGGGATCATCGGCAACAACAACACCTATCTGGAGGTAACGCACCCCCAACCACTGAACGCTTCAGCGGGGCAACATCTGCTTAAGGTATGGATCACTGTGCAGGGTGAGACCGATCCTTCCAACGATACCATCATAGTGGCATTCACGGCCCTGGAGACCTGGGCCAGCAAGGTGGTGTTGTTGGAGACACGTACGGAGACCTGGTGCCCCAACTGCCCCCCATCCAATACCGCCACCAACAGCCTGATGCAGGACCCGCGCTTCGCCGTGGTGAAATTCCACCTGAACGATGGGCTGGAGTTCGCTGAGGGAGTGGAGTATTACACGCCCTATGGTACAGGTTTCACTCCGAGCGGTGTGCTCGAATTGGGGGAGTATGGTGAGTATGACATCACCGCGTACTATCCCGGCTGGGCCGCGGAAATGTCCGATCGTGCCAGAGGTGTATCGCCGGTGGTGCTCTCGGTGGACCATACCATCGATCACGTAGGCCGTGTGCTCACCGCCACGGTGGATGCACGGTTCACCTACAGCTTCAATGGGTCTTTCGTGATGAATGTGCATCTGGCCGAGAACAATGTGCCCGGCCCGCAGGAGAATGCGCCTGCCAACTACATCCACCATGGGGTTATGCGGGCCATGCTCGGTGGAGCGGAAGGGACCACCGGTATCATCCCCTCCTCCCCTGTACCCGGAGAGACCTATTCACACACCTACACTTACACCGTACCAGAGGAATATGATCTGGACCAGCTGTATCTGGTAGCCTTCGTGGAACACCGGGCCGGACCGGAAAGCAAATATTGCTTGAACGCTTACTCGACGTTGACCGGGCCGGTAGGCATGGCCGATAACGTGAACATGGAACCAGGGATCACCGTGATACCCAATCCGTTCAAGCGATCGGTGGAGCTGGAGATACAAGAGATGGACGGGCTGGTGCAGGTGGAAGTGGTGGGCATGGACGGCCGTATCCATCACCGCAGCACCCACAGCCTGCATGGATCGGGCAGAACATCATTGGACCTTGGGGATCTCGCGAAGGGAACGTACCTGCTGCGCATCAGTGATGGCACCAGGGTGGTATCGCGGAGGGTGGTACGGGCGGATTGAAGACCGCGTAAGATCCGGCTGCGGAGCATCGCCATGCTCCCCCGGGATATTGCGGGGAATTCAGCGTTTCGCGCCCTGCATGGCCTGCATCTGGCGCATCATGTTCTGCATCTTGGTCTTGTCGCCCATGACCTTCATCATCTTGCGCGTCTCCTCGAACTGCTTCATCAGCTTGTTCACCTCCTGCACATCGGTGCCGCTGCCCATGGCGATCCGCTGCCGGCGGCTGCCGTTTATAATGGCGGGATCCCTGCGTTCAGCCGGTGTCATGCTGCCTATGATCGCTTCGATCCCTTTGAAGGCATCATCGGGAATGTCCAGGTCCTTTATGGCCTTGCCCACACCGGGGATCATGGCCAGCAGGTCCTTCATGTACCCCATCTTCTTGATCTGATTGATCTGATCGAGGAAATCATCGAAGCCGAACTGGTCCTTCTGGATCTTGCGGTGGAGTTCGCGCGCCTGCTTCTCATCGAACTGCTGCTGGGCCCTTTCCACCAGGGAGATCACATCGCCCATGCCCAGTATGCGGCCGGCCATCCGGTCCGGGTGGAACTCGTCCAGCGCCTCCATCTTCTCGCCGGTGCCGATGAACTTGATCGGCTTGTCCACCACGCTGCGAATGGATAGCGCCGCTCCGCCACGTGCATCACCATCCAGCTTCGTGAGCACCACCCCGTCTATGTTCAAACGCTCATTGAAGGCCCTGGCGGTGTTCACCGCATCCTGCCCCGTCATGGCATCCACCACGAAGAGGGTCTCCTGTGGTTGGATCGCCTTCTTCACCCGGGTGATCTCATCCATCATCTGCTCATCGATCGCCAGGCGGCCGGCGGTATCGATGATCACCAGGTTGTGCCCATGGCTCTTCGCATGGGCTATGCCGTTCTGGGCGATCTTCACAGGATCCTTGTTCTCCCGCTCGCTGAAGACATCGATGTCCAGTTGCTTGCCCAGCGTCTCCAACTGGTCTATGGCGGCCGGGCGATACACGTCCGCCGCCACCAGCAGGGGCTTGCGGCCCTTCTTGCGCAGGTGGTTGGCCAGTTTGCCGCTGAACGTTGTTTTACCGGAACCCTGCAGGCCGCTCATGAGGATCACGGAAGGATTACCCGTGAGGTTGAGGCTTTCGGTACGGCCACCCATCAGTGCGGCCAGCTCATCCTGGGTGATCTTGATCAGCAACTGGCCGGGGCTGATGGCGTTGAGCACGTTCTGCCCAAGCGCCTTCTGCTTCACCTTATCGGTGAAATCCTTGGCTGTTTTGAAGTTGACGTCGGCATCCAGAAGCGCACGGCGCACCTCCTTCATGGTCTCCGCCACGTTGATCTCCGTGATCTGGCCCTGACCCTTCAGGACCTTGAACGCTCTATCGAGCTTGTCGCTTAGATTCTCGAACATGCCTGTACACCGGCCCAATTGCGCGGGGAGCGCGAAGTTACTGCGTCACTGAAGAATAACAGGCCGGCCCACGCTCCGCCATGCCCTGCCAGCGGCCCCGATCTTTGTACCATGGAATTCGGCATTTACTCCTTTGTGGACAATACCCCCGATCCGGAGACCGGGCACCAACGATCGGCCGCGCAACGGCACAAGGATCTTCTGGAGGAAGTGGAACTGGCCGATCGGGTGGGGCTGGACGTCTTCGCCATCGGCGAACACCACCGGCCGGACTACATCGCCTCGGCGCCGGCGGTCATCCTGGCCGCCATGGCCGCACGCACCGAACGCATAAGGCTCTCCAGCGCGGTAACCGTGCTCAGCAGCGATGATCCGGTACGGGTGTTCCAGCAGTATGCCACGCTGGATCTTCTTAGTGGCGGGCGTGCCGAGATCATGGCAGGCCGCGGATCCTTCATTGAGAGCTTCCCTTTGTTCGGGTATGATCTCAAGGATTATGATGCCCTGTTCAACGAAAAGCTGCTGATGCTGCTGGAGATCCGCAAGCAGGAGAAACTCAATTGGAAAGGCACATTCACGCCGCATATCGGGAACCGGGGCATATACCCACGGCCGTTGCAGGATCCGTTGCCCGTCTGGATCGCAGTGGGCGGAACCCCGGAAAGCGTGCTCAGGGCCGCCACCTTGGGCCTGCCCATGACCCTGGCCATCATCGGGGGCGAACCCGCCCGGTTCCGCACATTCACTGAATTGTACAGGCGTACATGGCAGGAACGGGGCCACAGCATGGATGGATTCCAACTCGCCATAGGCTCCCATGGCTTCATTGCCGATACCTTCGAGGAGGCCGCGGAACTGATCTACCCCCGGTATGTTATGATGATGGGCCGCATTGGGCGTGAACGTGGCTGGGGCCCTGTTGGACGGCCACAATTCGAGCATGAGATATCACCCCGTGGCGCCATGCTGCTGGGCGATCCGGATACGGTGGCGAAGAAGATCATCGAGGAACACCGCCTGTTCGGCTTCACCCGGTTCAGCCTGCAATTCAGCGTTGGTTCCGTGCCCCACGATAAGATGCTGCGTTGCATCGAACTGTATGGAACAGTGGTGGCACCGGCGGTACGCAAGGCCCTGGGTGTGGCCTAGTGGATGGCATGATCGAAACGACCATGCGCCAACCGGCACCACACCCGGCGCACGATCCCGCAGCGGACGGGATTGTTGGTGGATCGTGTACACCACGCCAACGTATTCCAGACAAGCGTGCGAGGCAAGCGCGGATACCATCAAAAAGCGCCTATAAGTAATTGATGCAGGTAGAGCGAGCCCAGTAAGTAAAGCCTCCCCTGTCGCCCCCTCCCTCACACTGCGCTCAATGCATGGCCAGCTTGCGCACCAACTCCTGCGTCATGCTGCTCGCATCGGGGCCGTACGCATTCACCAGGATCCCCTTCAGCCCGTGCTTCGGTGAACTTATGGCGTACACAATGCTCTGGTCCTCTGGATCGGTGAACCCTTCAAAACGGTGGAATTCATCGATGTGGAAATCCTCCGGCTCCAGGCTAACCCCTTTCTCCTTGCATACCACACAATTGCCGCCAATGTCCAGATCATGCGTGTAACCACGGCGTTGCAGGTCGTTCACAGCTTGGGATAGGGTATCATACGCGGCCATGGGAGCATGTTGAAAGACTCCAAGGTAAGGTATGCCGCCCGGATCCCAACGGCCGCAAGCCGAAACACTGCCCGGGGGGGGTGATGTTCGGCGCCTGACCAGACCCCACACATAAGCGCATGCATAAGGCTATGCACATTCCGCATTCGCGCAAATACAGGGGGCATCAGCATGTCCCAGAACATGCATCTACACCGCAATGCGGTAAAGCGTGGCCGGGCTGGATCGTTCACAGATCTTCCCCGATCCCGATGTAGGTGTATATGAACACCCCGATCCCCATGCATAAACTCTCCGCTATTCTGCTCACTGGCGCAGCTGTATTCGGCCAGTATTCCTTCGCACAGACGCCCACCTATGGCTGGAGCCGCTCCCTGGGCACCGTGGACCTGGACCATCTGGAGCCGGCACCCAACGGGCGCATCCTCACGCTTGGCACCTTCACCGGCGCTCCCGATCTGGACCTTGGCCCGGAGGAGTTGATACTTAACGGCCCCGGTGGTGGCGCCAACGCCTACGTGTGCGCCGCGCAGGAAGATGGCACCCTGGAATGGGCCATCGCCATAGGGAGCACCACCAACGTGAATCCGGGCGATCTGCATGTCAATGCCGATGGCGGCTTCCATGTGCATGCCAACTTCCGCGGCACCCTGGATGCGGATCCCGACCCGGACAACGAAGTGCCGCTGGCGGCCGGCACCAGCTTCGATCAGTTCATTGGCCGGTATAATGCGGAGGGTGGCCTCATCTGGGCCGCCCGCTTCGGCAACAATTTCGATCTCATCGGCAGTGTATCCGTGGTGGATCCTGCCGGCAACGTGTACATCACCCTGCGGCCCACCAGCACATTGGATGTGGACCCCGGCCCCGCCACCGTTAATTACGGGCCCAACCCCCAGAACGAGTACATCCTGGTGAAACTCGCGCCCGATGGCAGTTTCCTGTGGGTACGGCGCCTGGGTCTCATCAGCCCGCACACCCTGTTCGCGCCAGGTACTGGCGGCCTTACCGCGGTTGGCACCTTTTCCGGTAGCCAACTGATCGGCACCGCACCGGACACCCTTTCCCTATCCGGCTCGGAACCGTTCGGCGATGTGTTCGTCATCCATTTCGATGCGGAAGGCAAGCCCT
>JAEZCB010000081.1 GCA_023412755.1 Bacteroidota bacterium | reverse complement strand
CCACCAGCCAATGCGGATGTGTGGTACACGGCCGTAGTGCCACCCAATGGTGTGCTCCAATTCGATACGCAGGCTGGGTCTTTACAAGATGCGGCCATGGCGGTGTATCGTGTTTTGAGTGGAAGTTGCGCGAGCAACAACCTAAGTCTGCAACAGGTGGGTTGCTGGGCCAATGGTAGCCAGCAAGGACCTGCCTCCAGTAACATGCCTTATGGCCAGGTCACGGGTCTTGTACCTGGCACTACGGTCTACATTCGGGTATGGCAACAGGGCGGCAATACCGGTGGCACGTTCGGCATCTGTGCACGGCGCACCGACCCGCCACCCGGAGACTGTTACTATACCCTCACACTCAATGACAGTGGTGGTGATGGCTGGAACGGTAGCTACGTAACGGTATGCGTAGGTGGCGTGTGTGCCGACTATACCGTGAATGGTTCCCAAGCTTCGATCAACATTGGCGCTAACGTTGGCCAGACCCTTTCTGTAAGCTACACTGCGGCTGGCGGCTTCCAGAACCAAAACTCCTACATACTTACGCAATACAATATTCCGGTGTACCAAAGCGGCACACCTCCGCCAACGGGCACTGTTGTGGCCACCACCGTATCATGCGATCCACCACCTGCACCACCCTCGGATTGCATGGGTGCCATACCCATGTGTAACGGCAACACCTTCGTGAACCAGAACTGGCAGGGGTCTGGTGGCGTGAATGACCTGAACAGCAGTAACCAGGGCTGTGTGAACCAGGGCGAGAATATGGGCATGTGGCTCACATTCAATATCGATCCGCTTTCAGCACCTTGCTCTCCCTTGGCTTTCCACATCGTTCCCCAAGGGTCAAGTTTCACCATCTTCGACTTCGCTGTTTGGGGTCCCTTCCCTTCGGTGACGCCCTTGACGACCATTTGCCCGCCACCTATCCCGGGAATGCTTGGCCAGCCTACGCGTTGTTCCTGGGCTTCCTTCTTCGGGACCAAGGGATTGAATTACAACAACAGCCTCCCGACCTCGGAAGGGGGTGGCGGTACCGGCTTTGTACGTCACCTTACAGTGAATCCAGGCGAGAAGTACATCATCTACGTGGATAATTGGGCCGTGACCAATGCCACCCAGTTCCAGATCGTTTGGATACCCGTACCCAATGGATTCGTGAATACCGGCCCCTGCACACAGCCGGGAACCACTCCTCCTCCTGCTAATTCCGGAGGTCCGCCGCTGGTGTCCTGTGAGGTGTTGCCCATCGACCTGCTCGCCTTCGATGCCAGAGCATCCGGTCCTGTGGTGGAAGTGGATTGGGAGGTTGCCCGGGAGGTGGATGTTTCCCATTACATAGTGGAACGCTCCGCGGATGGCGAGCATTTCGAGGAGGCAGGCCGTGTGGCAGCGGTTGGGCATACGCTCCAATCCATCCGATACCAATTCGTGGATCAACAGCCCTTGTCCGGCCTATCATACTACCGCCTGCACCAGGTGATCAACGACGGCAACATGTCCACCACGCACATGGTACCGGTATTGTTCGGCGGCGGGCGAACGGAACTGGAGGTCTTCCCCAACCCGGCCAACGAGACCCTTTGGCTATCATTCGTGTCCAGCGGTGAGGATGTGCTGATGTGGCGGATCCATGATGCCAGCGGCCGGCGCGTTACCGAGGCCAGCTTCAACGCCACCGCAGGTAAGAACCTCATTGAACTGCCCATTGCACGCCTGGATCAAGGCAGCTACACCGTGGAGGTGATAAGCCGCGATGGTGGATCGATCGGCATAAGCCGCTTCGTGAAACAGTGATCTTGAAAATGACCTGAAGGGAAGGCCATCCGAAAGGGTGGCCTTCCTCATTCATGGCCAATGCTGTCGCGGCATCACGCCCGATCGTGAAGAACTCAACGGGGAATGGTGATAACCGATCCAAGCATGGCCTGCGGCATACCGGCATGGCGGATAGTTTCGCACTGGCCGTACAATGCTCCGCCCTACCACCATGTTGCGCCTGTTGCCCCTGCTCTTGCTTCTGCTTACCACCACCATCATCCAAGCCCAGCATGCGCACCACTATGTGGCTGCCGTAAAGGGCCTTGTTACCCATACCCAGGAACGGGAACTGATGCACTACCTGCGCGCCCGCGATCACAAGGGGCGCATCACCGTGGATCCCGGCACAGGCGATATCAACATACACACCACCACCCAGCTCAGCGAACAGGACCTTGGCCAGGCTGTGGGTTCCTTCGGCCTTATTCTGCTGCACTTCCGCGAAGTGTTGCCAGCGGGCTCTCCCAAGCGCAGACGCAGCCAGCGCTCGGCGTAGGCCACTCACGAGCTTTCTACTGGGTAAATTTGCCCTATGCCCAGAAGACCACTATGGCTCTTCCTGCTTTGTATTTCCGTTTGTGTGCTGGCCGCAGGCGACCAACGGCCCATGCAACAGGCCATTACACATCAATTCGGCATCAGCCTCAACACGGGCATCAACAATGAACTCTTCACGCTCTTCATCGTGAAGGTGCATGGTTTGGAGGTGGTGGGCACCGAGCCGATCACACGGGAACAGTTCATGCTACAAAGCCAGGGCGTGGTGCCGAGCAAGGCGAATCCCGATCAGGAGAACCTCCTGCGCAAGTACAAGGTGGAGGCCTGCCTGCACCCGGATACCATGAAGTATTACCGGGATTGCTATGTGCTGGACGAGCTCTGGAAGCTGCGGTTCGATGAGTACCCGTTCCACCCGATCGGCGGACATATGCCGGAGAAAGGCTGGGCGAAACGCAAGAACGTGCCCGATGCTGGACAGATGCTCATGCTCGCCAACTACGGCCTGCTCCGGCTAAGCGGTTTGATCCGTGGTGAGGATGTGTTCCATCTGCTGCGCGATGTGGGCGACAGCACCTGGGTGGATCGCTACCGGACTGGATCATAGACCTTCGTACCCCAGCGATGGACATCCAGGATCTTTTCGAGCGCCTCCGGCAGCATGATCGTGCCGCATTGGCCAGGGCCATCACCCTCACCGAAAGCCGCCGGCCCGCGGATAAAGGCATGGCCGCCGAACTGATGCGGCTGTGCCTTCCACACACCGGGCATGCGCTGCGGATCGGGATCACCGGGATCCCGGGTGTGGGCAAAAGCACCCTGATCGATGCATTGGGCCTGGAGATGATCGGCAGTGGGCATCGTGTGGCGGTGCTCGCGGTGGATCCCAGCAGCCAGCGGAGCGGCGGCAGCATACTCGGAGATAAGACGCGCATGGAGCGGCTCGCGGAAAGACCGGAAGCTTTCATCCGCCCGACGCCCACCAGCGGGGATCTGGGTGGATTGGCCGCCACTACACGGAGCACCATGCTGATCTGTGAAGCGGCAGGCTACGACCGGCTGCTGATAGAGACCGTGGGCGTTGGCCAGAGTGAATTGGAAGTGGACATGCTCACGGACATCAATGTGCTGTTAATGATCGCTGGCGCCGGTGATGGGTTGCAGGGGATCAAGCGGGGCATCATGGAGAGTGCCGATCTGGTGGTTTTCACCAAAGCCGATGGCGAAGCCGAGGCACGAGCCGGCACGGCCGCCCGGGAAATGAAGAACGCCCTGGCACTGCTTCCCCCGCGCGACAGCGGCCGGAAGGCCGAGATCCTGCTCACCAGCGCCACCACCGAAAAGGGCATCGCCGAGCTTGCGGAACGGCTGGAAGAGTTGGGCGTGGAGGCAAAGAGCAACGGCCATCTATGGAAGCGGCGCCAGGAGCAGGCTATCCACTGGTTGGAAAAAGCGATCACCAACACGCTGGTACAAGACTTCCGCGCAGATGCGGCCGTGCAGCAGGAAAGACAACGCCTGGAAGAGGAAGTGCGCGCAGGGACAAAAACGCCGACGCAGGCGGCGGAAGAACTGTTGCGGATCTACAAACGCTGATCAGAACAGGCGCCGCACCTCGTCCTTGATCACCACCAGCGCTTCCTGGGAAGGTGTGTGCGTAAGCCGGGCCATGTTCTCGAACACGCGCTGGCTGAATTCGGTGCCAGAAGGTTTTTCGCCTGTCTGCTCATAGCTCAGGTTCATCAGGCGTATGGTCTCCTCCTTGGCCTGTTTCACCTTCGCCCAGGCCTTGTCGCTCACATAGATCTGCTGGGTCACATTGTGTTCGAACTCCTCACGGATGGTGGCCACCACTTCACCATGCAGCATGCGCGAACTCATGTTACTCTTATGCACCCGTAACACCAGGGCGCCGGGCGAGATCCGTTCCAGAAAGAGCGTGAGCCGTTCATACGCCTGCAGGCGCAGGGGAAGCACATGCCGGTGATCATCCTTGCGCACATCATGGTATCGCTCCTTGCTACGCTCGCCCAGAAAATGTTTGATCAAATAGAATGCGGTGAGGAAGACCACCACGGACGGCAGCA
>JAEZCB010000073.1 GCA_023412755.1 Bacteroidota bacterium | reverse complement strand
GGGAAGGATCGTGCAGGACTCCCATGTACCGCTGGATGGTGTGCTTCATGTGAAGGATCTTGCCCCCGGCCGATATGAAGTGATCATTACAGGCGCCGATCAACGAACTTTGCGCAAACCGTTCATCAAGCTGGAATGATATCCATTGATCCCGCCCTGGAGGAATATGCGGAACATCACTCCGATCCCGAACCATCATATCTGAAGGAACTCGCCGAAGAGACCAGGGCGAAGATCGATCTGCCGCAGATGCTCAGTGGTCATTTGCAAGGCCGATTCCTGAGCATGATCAGCAAGATGTTGTCCCCAAAAGTGGTGATCGACATCGGCACCTTCACCGGTTACAGTGCCATGTGCATGGCAGAAGGACTTTCCGAAGGCGGCATCGTGCACACGATAGACATCAACCAGGAACTTGCACCGATGGTGGATCGTTATCTGCGAAAGGCCGGTCTGCATGAAAAGGTGCATCAGCATCTGGCACCCGCCACGGAAGTTATTCCACACATTGAAGGTCCTTACGATCTTGTGTTCATTGATGCGGACAAAGGGAATTACTCCAACTACTTTGATCTGGTGATCGATCGTTTGCGAAAAGGTGGTTTGATCATCGCCGATAATGTCCTTTGGAGTGGTAAGGTGTTGGATCCGGAGGATGAAGAAACACGAGCGCTCGCCGGATATGCAGAAAAGGTGAACGCTGATCGGCGTGTGGAGAGCCTCTTACTTCCGTTGCGCGATGGATTGTTGATCAGCCGGAAGAGTTGAACGGGATCGGATGCGTTCGCTTGCGCAAGCAAACAAGTGCGATACACCAGTTCTCATGAACCCGCCTTTACATCCTGTTTGCTTGCACAAGCAAGCAATTGTGCAGCACCCTGATCCTCAAATGCCCCAAGCCTGATACGGCTTGTTCGCTTGTGCAAGTGAATCGAATTCTCTGAAAATCCCTAACCTGAACTGACTTTCATCAGTTCCTTATCTTCGAGCTTCCACCAATTTCACCCCACGATGGAAGCACAACTTTTCTATAAGGAACTGGGCCGCCTGCTCTATGCTATCGCTGCGGCCGATGGCACGGTGAATGAAAAGGAGGTGGCCACACTGAAACGGGTGGTGAGCGAGCTGCTTGTTCCGGTCGAAGTGACCACCGATCATTTCGGGACCGATCAAGCGTATATAACGGAGTTCGAGTTCGATGTGCTGGCGGATCGGGGTGCATCCGTGGAAGGAGCCTTTGATTCTTTCATAGCCTATATGGCCCGCCACCGGAACGACCTTACCCCCGAACGCCGGGAACTGATCTATGCAGCGGCCAATGCGGTGGCCAGCGCCTTCCATGGCGTGAATGCGAAAGAGTTGCCCCTGCTGATCGAACTGCGCGAACATCTGGGCTGATCCCACTGGCCAGCAGCCCGTGGCGCTATCTTGGCGCCTCGCATGCGCACGATCGATCTGCGATCCGACACCGTTACACGGCCCTCACCTGCCATGCGCGAGGCCATCGCCAACGCTGCCGTGGGAGATGATGTCTTTGGCGAGGATCCAACGGTGAATTCCTTGGAGGAGCGCCTTGCGAAGATGTTCGGACATGAGGCAGGTCTTTTCTGTCCAAGTGGCACCATGACGAACCAGATCGCGATCAACATACACACACGCCCTGGCGATGAGGTGATCTGTGATGAGGGTGCCCATATCTACCGTTACGAAGGTGGAGGAATGATGGCCACCAGTGGCTGTTCGGTGAAGTTGCTGCCCAGCGATCGCGGAAGATTTGCTGTGGATCAGGTGAAGGCGGCGATCAATGATCCGAAAGCACATTACCTGGCCCGCACGCGGCTGGTGAACATCGAGAATTCGAATAACCGGGGAGGCGGGTCGGTATGGGATCTGAAGGAAGTGGACCGCATCCGCGAAGTGTGCCGGGAATATACACTTGCTCTGCATCTGGATGGTGCGAGGATCTTCAATGCACTTGCTGCCACTGGCGAAGATCCGTTGGATTGGGGACGCCGTTTTGACACTGTGTCGATCTGCCTGAGCAAAGGTCTTGGAGCGCCGGTGGGTTCAGTTCTGGTTGGATCCGCGGCCATGATGCACCAGGCACGGCGGGTGCGCAAAAGGCTGGGGGGAGGCATGAGGCAGGTGGGTTTGTTTGCCGCTGCATGCCACCATGCGCTGGACCATAATCTGCCATTGCTCAAGGAAGATCATAGGCGCGCAAGGATGCTGGCCGAAGCCCTTGCATCCATGGACCATATCGCCACGGTACTGCCGGTGGAGACCAACATCGTGATATTCACGCTGCGTGATGCGGACCGCCTGGCACCCTTCATCGCGTATCTTCAAGACCATGGTATACTGGCCCACGCATTTGGCCCGGGAATGGTGCGGATGGTGACCCATCTGGACCTTAGCGACGGGGACATCACACATGCCATAACTATCATAAAAGAACACAGCGAATGAAATGTTTCCTATCCTTGATCACGCTCACACTGATCACAAGTTGCGCTGCACCAAAGTATCTGCACCGGTCCATACATGATGGTGTGTCAGTTGCCTATCGGTGGGATCATTCCAGGGACAAACCTTCGGAACTGCTCATGCGTATGGAGAATGTCTCGACCGAGGATCGCCGGATCTCCCTTGTGATCGACATTTACCACCAGGGCCGCACGGTGGAGACCTTGCAGGCCGATACCTGCATCAAAGTCGGCCAGGCCATGTCAGGCAAATTGAATGGGATCTATTTTGTGCCAGAGAGCGTGACAAGGGAACAGATCGAGAGCGGTGACGTTCAATTGGAATTGACCCGCACCTTTGTGGAACCGCTCACCTGCCCATGAAGGATGGCCGAAGGACCGATCGCTGGCTCACCGCATCCGTGGCCTTGGTGTTGTTGGCGAGCCTCGCGTTCCTATTGGTATCTGGATACCGGCTGAACAAAAGGCAGCTGGACCTTTCCGAAACCTCGCTGGAACGCACCCAGCAGATGTTCCGCTCCCGATTGGATGCCATGTTCCATGAGATCGGGGAGGATCTGCGCGAGGAAGCTGCGGTATTGGAAGATAGCGTGCAACATGAACCCTGGCGCATGGTGGAGCGCTGGCGCCCCCTGCTGGATTCTCATTGGGCCATCATGGCCATAAGGGCCGCGGACGAACATGGCAATGAACTCGAATACTCACGGCATGGCGATGACCGTAAGGTCATCATCACGCATGAAGGATCGAAGGAACGATCCCCGTTGGTGCTCGATCCCCAGACCCAGGACACCTTGGAAAGCGCGATGCTGGAGCGCTTCGATCCAGTTTACGATCCTCGGCAGCGCATATGGTTCAGCAAGGCATTGGAGAACACGCGGGATGAGCCCACCTGGAACATCAAATACGTAGCTGATACTGCGCCTCCACTCCTGCAGGTCTCCATGCTGATCCGCTCAATCCATCCGGAACGGCCATTCCAGATCCTGGAGATGGATGTGGACCTCAGCAGATCCATATGGGTGGATACTAAAGCTTCACCGACCAATAGATACGGTTCTTTGTTGCTCGATGGGAGTGGCAATGTGCTTGGGATCCCGGACGTGCACCACGATGCGTTGATCGTTCGTGCAGAGCAACAGGCGGCCGAATTCTGGTCCAGAGAACGTGGTAGAACCCCCTTCTCTGTGAAGGTCGATGATCAGCAATACCGCAGCCTTGTGATGCCCTACCCGTTGAACGGCCTCACATTATACGCCGGGGTGTTGATGAACGTGGACATCATAGCGCAATGGACCCGGCCGGAGGTATGGAGCCTGTTCATCATGGCGATCCTGGTATTGTTGCTCACCATTCTGCTGGCATGGCTGGCACTAAGGAAACGCAAGGAGGACCAACGGATGAAACGGCAGGCGCGCCGGAGCCGGAGCCAGGAGAAGAAACTGGCCAAAGCGCTAGGTGAGCGCGAAGTGTTGAACAGGGAAGTGCATCACCGGGTGAAGAACAACCTGCAAGTGGTGAGCAGCCTTCTCAATCTGCAGGCGACCCGGCTCGATGAAGGGCCGGTAAGGACGGAGTTCATGCGGGGAAAGAAGCGGATCGACCTGATCGCATTGGTCCACCATAAGCTCTATGGCATGAAGGACCTGCGCAATGTGGATATCGGTATGTTCTTCAATGATCTGATCACTTCGCTTGCCGCGATGCACCAACCACAGAGCCGCACAGTGAGTTTCGAAGTGGATACCGAAGGATCGCGTGCCGACCAGGACACAGCGATCGAACTTGGGATCATACTCTGCGAACTCGTTTCCAATTGTTACCAGCACGCCTTCCCATACGCCACCGGCGGACATGTGGATATTTCGGTGCGTCAGGTGGATAATGACCTATACCGGCTGTTGGTGAAGGACAATGGCCAGGGTTTGCGGGAGGATTATCTGGACGGGCAAGGGAAACTAGGCCTGGAGATCGTGGACGCGTTGGCGCAACAACTGGACGGCTCTTTCCATGTCCGGCAAAATGCTGGTGTGATCTTCGAAGTGCTTTTCAGGATGAACAGGCAACCTTACTCGGATCCCCTCGAGGCCTGAGCGCGAGCTCAATCATCCGTAGGAAGCCATTCGATCTCCACACGCCGCTCACTGGGATCATGTGTGCTGCTCCTGCTATCACCATAGTGGTTCACAAGCAACCGATCGGCGGAGATCCCCCGCTGAAACAAGTGATCACGCACGGCCTTCGCGCGCCGTTCACTCAACCGCAAATTCACCGTGGGATCACCGACCTTATCACAATACCCGGTGATCAGCGCTTTGGATCCGGGTGCCCGCACCAGCTGTTCAAAGACCTCATTCAGAAGCACACCATATTGGGGATCGATCCGTGTGGAATTCCGCCCGAACCGGATGGTGATGACCGGTACACCGATCGTTCCCTCGGACTCCCCAACCGCTTCGTCGCCCTCGCGTAGTTCCATCTCCAGTCCCGTAACTCGATCTTCCAGATCATCCAGACGGTCACGCAGCTTCCATAGTTCGCGCCGCTGATCAATGTTATCGATGCGTTCGTTAAGCATTTCCAGTTCGGCCTTCAACCAACGATCACGCTTGCGCATCTTCACGGGCATCACCATCTCCCTGGGCCGATCGGCCGTTGAAGGCTGCCAGGTCTCAAGCATCGCATGCATCGGCGGATCGATCCATTCCGTACCGGCATCAGCCAGCCGCAGATCCAGTGCGCACAGGTAATTATCCTGATCGTACACGGTGCCGCAGGTGGAAGAAATGCGGACCTCCTGGCCAGGCGTGAGCCTGTCGGATCCAAGCACAGGAATGCCGGCAAGCGCCACCAGATCCGCCCGCATCTGCCGCTCCAGCTCATTTCGTTGTGATCGCACGTAATAGTAGATGGCGAGATATTTATCCTGTTCATCCCCTCCATCCACAGCGGATCGTGCTTGAGACCAATCGATCTTCAGTAAACGCTCCAGTTGTCTTGTGGTGCTTGGTGTCAATCCGATCGGTCCATGCGGAACACCGAATTCCTTCGTTGCTGAACTGATCATCGCATCCATTTCCTCCACCATGCGCTCGGCCGGCACATCCGTCCGCACGCCCTGCTTGGTGAAATGGATCCGCGCGTCCATATATGCGGTGAGCGCGGTGAGCAGCAACCGGTCCAGCATCAAGCGATCATCCTCCACGGCTGCCGTGGCGCGTTGAAACTTCATCTCGCCCTGACCTCCGGACACATTGCGCCAGATGGCCTGGAAGACAGTACCATCATCAACCGTTTCCCTCCTGCCGATCACCACAACATCCGCTCCCTTGGCTTCACCCTCCAGAACGAGCTGCGGAAAGGCAGGGATGGAAAGCAGGATGGACAGGAATATGAGGGCATGCCGGCACATCGGTTCTTACAGCCCGTGAACTTAGCCTGCCGTTATGCCCGTGTCCAGCCGTCGCAGGCGAAAGATCCCCGGCATTTTTCAACATACTCAACGCCCGAGCACCTCCTGCACAACGTTCCCCGTGGCAGCGTCCGGCATGGTGATCCCGATGATCATGGAGATCGTGGGGGCTATATCGGTGATGGAGGTACGCCGCAGCACCTCTCCTTTCTCCACGCCCCGCCCGAAGAAAACAATGGGCACATGGGTATCATAGGTCCAGGATGAACCATGCTCGGTACCATGGCCACGCGCCCAACTTTTGGGGTCTATATGACCTGGCCGAAGTACGAAACAGACATCACCGCTGCGTTGTGGCATGTACCCGCGTTGCACATTACCACGGACCATATCCGTGTAATTCTGGCGCTGGAGATCATTGGCCGTAAGGGCTATCGCGATGCCTTCATCACGCATCAGTATTTCGGCGACATACCGTTGAACAATGGCGGGATCCAGTTCCAACGCCGTGATCAACGTATCATTCAAATAGACCTGCTCATTGATGATCCTGCTCACCCATTTACCAGGTGCGAATTTTCTGGACAATTCTGCCTCTAATTCCGCTGTCAGTTCACCGGCATTGATGTAGCCGGCGCTTCCTTTCAGATCCTTCATCAACGCAGGTACATCGGCCACTCCATGATCACTGGTTAGGAACAATGTGTAATTCTCCGATCCCACCTGCGCATCCAATGCCTTCAACAAGCGCGCGATCTCCCGATCAAGGCGGATATACATATCCTCCATCTCCAACGCACGTATCCCCATCAGATGGCCCAGCTCATCGGTTGCGCTGTAGCTTATGCAAAGCAGGTCTGTAACCTCATCCATGCCCAGCTCTTCATGCTTCAAAGCTTCCAAAGCCATATCGGTGGTGAAGGTGTTGCCCCATGGTACATAGCGCATGAGAGCCGTGTTATTACCGGAGGCGGCGAACAATATTCCGAGATCTTGTGGCAATGTGGCTTGTTGCGCTCCGGGCAACGGGATCTCATAGGGGTTGGCATCCGCGTGGAGCTGGGTGTAGTGCTCCAGGGGCAACATCAGCTCCCATGGGCGATCGAGATATTCCGCGACAAGACCTCGTGCGTTCAGATCTTTCACCCACTGCGGAAGCTCACTCATATACCAATCACTTGTGACCCAGTGCCCTTTGGTGCCTTCGCCCCCCCAATAGGCCGCATCGCCCGTTCTTCCGATGGGCAGAATGGCACCACGATCCTTCCAGGCGATGCCGATGGTCTTAGAACGCCTGGCCGTGGCGCGTTCCAATTCATCGGCCAGGGTGGAGCTAAGCAGGTTCGCAGGCGATCTCTTCCCTGCATGATCCTCATCGCCCACACACAAGGCACCATCATCCTGGGCACAATACAAGCTTGAACCCGTGCCGCGCACGTACATGTTGTTCCCGATGATACCGTGGTGTGCCGGGGTGGTTCCGGTATAGATGCTCGCATGGCCCGGCCCGGTGAGTGTGGGTGCGTAATTGTAATGCGCATCACGGAGGAATGCACCCTGGGTCACCAGGCGCTTGAAACCATCATCCTCAAAGTTCTTCCAATACCGATAGATCTGATCGGTGCGCATCTGGTCCACCACAACACCTACCACAAGCCGTGGCGGTGTGGCCCAGGCAGGCTGTGCATCTACGGACTGTGCGTTGGAATGTACAGCGATCAGTAATGACCAGGCGATCGGTATGATGAAAAGTTCATTCATGGTCCATATGGAACGAGCGGCAGATAGAGGAGAAAGAGGCGGCCGGCCACACTGATCACAATGTTCCCTGCGGCGAATAGTAGAAAAAGCCTGGAAACTCCGAAGCGTGCCACACTGCCAAGCCCGCCTCCCAGGAATATGGCGAGCCAGACATTCATTTTCCGGATCGATGAAGGTGATCCATTGCGTGCCGAAAGATGGCAAAGAAGAGTGAACCTACTGTTAAGCCATACAAGGCACCTGCTAACACATCTCCGGGATAGTGCACACCCAGGTAGATCCGGCTATAGGCCACCCATGTTGCCCAAAGGAACAGCAATGGTGCGGCCCACCTGGGCCGGCCACCCAGGATACCCGCCATGAAGGCCATGATCGCGAAATGATTGCTGGCATGCGATGACACGAACCCGTAACGGCCACCGCAGTGCCCATTCCACAGATGTACCTGCCCCTGCAGTTCCGGAACATGGCATGGCCGCAGTCGTTGCACGGTCTCTTTGAAGAGCATGACCGATCCCTTATCACTGAACAGTACCATTAATGCCAGCACCGGTACTGAAACCCCGAGGCCGCGCCACCCCCAGCGCTTCCACAGCACATAGAGCAGGACCGCGTAAAGCGGGAACCAGGTGAGCATTTCACTCACCATGGCCATGAGGGGATCAGACCAGCTGGAGTGAAGGGAATTGATCGCCAGGAAAGCCTGCCGATCCCAGGCATCAAGCCGATCGAGAAGGTCCGTCATCATGTGATCTCTCCGGTGCCTTTTGCCTGAGTGGGGCCTCGAGTTTCCGCCAAAGTATATCCTTCAACAGATCCAGCCCCATGCCGGTGACACTCGATATCATCACATGCTCGATCCCCTTGGGCAGTTCCTGTCTCAATTGCTCCATCAACTCCGCATCGAGCATATCACACTTGCTTATCGCCAACAGGCGATCCTTGTCCAGCAGTTCAGGTGAATACTGCTTCAGTTCATTCACCAGGATCTCGTATTCCTTTACGATGCTCCTGCTATCGGCCGGGATCATGAAGAGCAGTACACTGTTGCGTTCGATGTGGCGCAGGAAACGCAGGCCAAGTCCTTTGCCTTCATGCGCACCTTCTATGATCCCCGGTATATCGGCCATCACGAAACTCCGGTTCTCCCGGTAAGGCACTATGCCCAGGTTGGGTGTGAGCGTGGTGAACGCATAGTCGGCGATCTTGGGCTTGGCCGCGGTGATCACGCTGAGCAGGGTGCTTTTCCCCGCATTCGGGAAGCCCACCAGGCCCACGTCGGCCAGCACCTTCAATTCCATCACCACCCATTTCTCAATGCCGGGCTCCCCCGGTTGTGCGTATCGCGGGGTCTGGTTGGTGCTTGATTTGAAATGCTGATTGCCAAGCCCGCCGCGGCCACCGGAAAAGAGGACATGCTCTTCCTTGTCATGCACCACTTCACAGAGCACCTCACCGGTCTCATCATCCTTGATCACGGTGCCCAGGGGAAGCTCTATGACCACATCCTTGCCCGAGGCGCCTGAGCTTTGGTTACTGCTGCCTACTTCACCATCACCTGCGATCACATGCTTGGTATAGCGCAGATGGAGCAGAGTCCATAACTGGCCATTGCCGCGAACGATGATGTGCCCACCGCGGCCACCATCACCACCGTCCGGACCGCCTTTGGGCATGTACTTTTCCCGGCGCAGATGGGAACTGCCCTTTCCGCCTTTGCCCGAGCGGCACTCGATGCGTATGTGGTCGATGAAGTTCAGGCGCGTTTGGATCAGGGGTTGGATGTTGGAACCCGTACTTCAAGCTCCACTACCCTACCGGGTTTCTTCGATCAAGCTCTTACTCCGGCCACTTCTCCTATCGCATCAACCAGACGCTGGGTGATCTCCTGCATCTCGCCGATGCCATTGATCTTCTTGTACTTTCCCTGGGCTTTGTAATACTCCTTCAGCGGTGCGGTCTTCTCCTCATACTCCGTGATCCTTTTACGGATGATGCGCTCATCCTGATCATCGCTGCGGCCACTCTTCTGGCCACGGCCCAGCAGGCGTTTCACCAACTCCTCCTCGGGCACCTCCAGGGAAAGCATCACCTTTACAGGTGCTTCCTTGATCGCGAGGAGTTCATCAAGCGCCTCGGCCTGGGCCTTGGTGCGTGGGAAGCCATCGAAGATGTACCCTTTGGCATCCAGGTTCGCTTCCAGCTTGTTGCGGATCATACCGATCACAACACCGTCCGGAACCAGTTCTCCCGCGTTCATGATATCCTGTGCCTGTCGGCCAAGCTCGGTCTCCGCCTGTATCTCCGCGCGCAGCAGATCGCCGGTGCTGAGATGTACCAGCCCGTAGCGCTCAATTAGGAAGTTGCTTTGTGTACCCTTGCCCGCGCCCGGCGGACCAAAAAGAACGATGCTCAGTTTGCTCATTTACTCTCTTGGATGATCCGGTAGATCCCCGGAAGATTACGCCCAAGGCCATCGTGATCGAGCCCTGAACCTACGACAAAATCATTCGGTATGCGTACGGCGACATGTTCAATGGGTATGTCCTGCTTGTACGCGTCCGGTTTGAAGAGTAGCGCCGCGATGCTCACGCTCGCCGGTACATGATCCATCAGCGTGTCCACGATATGGCGGATGGTGGTACCGGTATCCACGATATCCTCCAGCACAACCACATGCCGCCCGTTGATGCGTTCATTGAGGCCGATCAGATCGGTTACGCGGCCGGTGGTGGTGGTACCATGGTAGCTGGCCACCTTCACAAAGGTGATCTCACATTCGATATCCAGCCGTTTCACCAATTCAGCGGCAAAAAAGAACGCCCCGTTCAACACACCGAGGAAGAGTGGCCGTTTGCCCTTGTACTTCTCCCGCAGTTGGCCTGCCAGCAGATCGATCGCGGCATTCACTTCGGCCTCTGGAATGAAGAGCTCGAATTCCTTGTCATGCAGGCGTACTCGCGTCATGTATCCTCCGGCGTGTGCACGGGCCGTGGCCAAAGGTAGCGATAGGGGCGAGGCACGGCACCTTTCTGTAATACCCGCCTTCTGCGGCACCTGCGCAAGATCGCCTTATTTTCGGGCCATATGCGATCATTACACGCGCTGCTTCTATTTTGCGTGGGGCTTACCACATTCGCTGGCGGCGAAACTCCCATGGGTGCACGCTTCGCTGGCATGGGATATACCGGCCTTACGATCGCCGATCTATGGGGAGTTCGCCTGAACCCGGCGGGCCTCGCGGGTGTGGAAGTGCCAACGGCCGGCCTTTTCCACCAGACCCACTTCCTTACGAATGAGCTTTCCAACCAGGGGCTCGCTGTAGCGATCCCATTGGGCAATGGCACACTGGGTGTTGCGGCAGACCGCTTCGGTTATTCGCTTTACAATGAGACGCGCGGATCGCTGGCCTACGCCATGCGGTTCGGTGATGGATTGCGTGCCGCGGTGCAGCTGAACCACCTGGGTGTACGCCTGGGGGAGAACTACGGTAGCGCCTGTGCCGTGGTGGCCGAGGTAGGCATGCAGGCGAAACTCACGGATGCCATCTGGATGGGAGCGCACCTTTACAACCCCAACCGATCGGTACTCGGCGGTCCTTATGATGAGCGCGTACCTACATTGTTGCGTGCCGGCTTCACGTATATTTTCAGTCCCCGCTTGCTCACCAATGTGGAGGTGGAAAAAGACATCGATCTTGATGAGCGCTACCGCTTCGGCGTGGAGTACAACCCGAACCAGACACTATTCCTGCGCATCGGCATAAGTACCGCACCGGTGCAGGCGCATGCAGGGATCGGGTTGCGTTTGAAGCAATTCGATATAGACATGGCCATGGCGGTGCGATCACAGCTCGGCCCCACGCCCATGCTGGGAGTGAATTACCGCTTCCGATGAGGAGGGTCCCGATCCTCATACTCCTGCTCATGGTACTGCGCATGCAGGCCCAGGTGGATGGTGTGCCAAAGGATCTGATCGAGCAACGTATCGAGGCGGCCGCCGAACAGATCGGTGGTGATGCGGACGTGGACCTTACCAATCTCTTCGAAGTGCTCACCGATCGGTACCTGGATCCGATCGACCTCAACCATACCGATGCGCAGGAACTGAATTCCCTGTTGCTCCTCACCGATCTGCAGGTCAATGCCATCATCCAGCATGTGCGGCGAAATGGCAGATTCCTGAGCATCTATGAGTTGCAGACCGTGCATACCATGGAAGCCAACACCATCGCCCTGATAAGGCCATTCGTGACGGTGCGGGAACAACCACTTTCCACCAGCGCCAGCCTTCGGGAGATCTTCCGGAATGGTTCCCATGAAGTGATCGTTCGCAGCACGATGAATGTGGAACAACGCCGTGGTTTCATGCATCGTCGCAGCCCCTTCGGACTGGATCACAGTTACCGGAGCAGTGCGGATCCAACAGACTTCGATGATCCGGCGGTGGTGGATTCCCTTGAAAGGAACAACAAGGTATACCTGGGCAGCCCATACCGCATCTATACACGTTATCGGTTCCGCTATCGCCATAACCTCAGCTTCGGCATCACCGCGGAAAAGGATGAAGGAGAAGAATTCTTCCGGGGTACACAGCCCAACGGATTCGACTTCTATAGTGCCCATCTTTTCATTCGCGACGCTGGCCGTTTCAAGGCCATAGCCGTTGGTGATTATGCCGCACAATTCGGCCAGGGACTCACATTCTGGAATGGATTGGCCTTCGCGGCCAAGAGCAGCTTCACCATGAATGTGAAACGCAACGCGGTGGGCCTGCTACCCTATACCAGCGTGAATGAGAACCTGTTCCTGCGAGGTGCGGCCGCCACTTATGAGGTGCTTCGCGGTCTGGAATTCACCGGTTTCGTTTCACGCAAGAACATAGATGCGAACATTGCCACACAACCACTCGCTGATGATACCCTTGGCACATTGGTGCAGGAGGTGATCTTCAGCAGTTTTCAGGAAGATGGCTTCCACCGCACGTACAATGAAGTAGCGAAAAAAGGATCGGTGCAGGAGACCATCTACGGCGGTCATCTGCGCTATAAGCAACGGGCCTACAGCATAGGGCTTACCGCGGCGCATGTGGCATTCGGTGCCGACCTCCGGAGGAACGTGCGGCCCTACAATCAATTCGAGTTCAATGGGCAGAACAACACCACGATGGGTGTTGATTGGAACGTTCTGCACCGCAACCTCAACTGGTTCGGCGAGGTATCCCGAAGCGCCAATGGAGGCCTGGCCATGAACACCGGCGTGCTGGTGGCGCTGGATCGGCGCGTGAGCATGAGCATACTCTACCGTGACTACGGCAGGGATTTCCATGGCCTTTACAGCGTTGCGTTCGCCGAGGGAACCAATCCCTGGAACGAACGCGGACTTTATACAGGCATAGAGATAAGGCCCAACCGGCAATGGCAATTCAATGCCTACTTCGATCAGTTCCGCTTTCCCTGGTTGCGGTACCTCACCGATGCTCCATCAGAAGGCAACGACTGGCTGGCGCAGTTGAACTGGCGGCCGACTAGGCGTGTGGAATTGTATGTACGGGTGCGGCATCAGGATAGGGCACGCAACACCACCGAGAGCGTTACCGGGATAAAGCCCGTGGTACGTATGTCCCAGATCAATCACCGATTCAATGCGAGCTACCGTGTCTCGGACGCGGTGACCTTGCGGACCCGTGTTGAAACGGTGGATTTCCAACGTGGAGAAGCGCCTCTCCAACATGGCTTCCTACTATATCAGGATATCATCCACAGGCCTTTGATGAGCCCGGTGGAGCTCACCCTACGATTCGCCCTTTTCGAAACGGATGGATGGGATTCCAGGCTGTATGCCTACGAGAATGATCTTGTAGGCATGTTCTCCATACCACCACATTATGGCCGCGGCATACGCTGGTATGGCATGATCAGAAGCACGCCATTGCGGCGAGTGGACGTCTGGTTGCGCTATGGCGCATGGATCTACCGCGACCAGGATAGCGTGGGGAGCGGACTTCAGGAGATCTCGGGCAACATGCGCAGCGATCTAAGGGCACAGGTACGCTGGCGCTTCTAGAGCGAACTTACATCGGCTTGAAACCACGGGGTTTCCCGGCCTTGTACCATTTGAGCAGCGTATCTATCATGTGCTCCATTTTCCGTGCATCGGCCCAGGTACCACGGAACACCAGGGTGCCGTCCTTATCCACTAGATAAGCACCATTGGGAGCACGGCCATACAGGTCGAAAACGGCATCATCCATGCCATCGATCAGTACAGGCAACTCGCCCATTGCGGCGAACTCGGCCGCATAGGCGTTCTTCTGTTCCTGCGTTCGCGGTGGAGGATACTGCTTGAATCGCTTCTTATCGCCGGGATGCAATTCCCGTCCGTATATCGCGAATAGCTGGACCTCCTCATTGGCATATTTCCGCACCAGACGGCTCCAACGTTCCATTTGCACACGGGCTGGCGGACTCGTAAGACCCACGAACATGAACGCCCTGATCTTCCCTTCGTTCTCGCTCAGCGTATAGCGGCCTCCATTTACGGTGGGGAGGGAAAGGTCATGTGTGCGGGGCACCATGCCATGCCCTTCACTGTAGGTGCGCAGATCGCGGATGGTCTGGCGCATCATTTTGTCGAAATTCATGCGCCACATACTCACCTGCTTTCGCATGGTGCCGATCTCCTTCTTGCTGTAAGCATTCAAGTAATAATCCAGATCATCGTGGAACACCAGGGCCGAATCGGTAGGATACCAGGATGGATCCCAATTGTTCAATTGTGCATGGGCGCCCGGCCCGAAGAGCAGCAGTAGTGCAAGGATATAGGAACGCATGTCCGCGGAACTAAAACAAATGTATGGGCCCTGCGGGACATGGAGGCCTGATCACGTGATGAGACCATGCTCGTTCGTTCCGTGGCACCGGAGCCTGCACCAAAAGTGGTGCTCGCCGTGGGCAGACCGTTCGTTCGCAAGTAGGCGCTTAAAGCAATGACGGGATCGATAAGGGGAGCGGTGCCGAAGCGGATGATGCATTGATCAATTGATCCCGTTGATCAGTTGTAAAGGTGGAACTGTATATGCCGGGCGATATTGAATAAGCATTGATCGGAAAGCCTATCAAAGAGCATATGGTGATTTCTCGTGATTGATGTCGCGACCTTGCCTGCTCACTTTTGTCAGCCAACCAAGAGCTGAAAAAACGATGCGATCCCTGATCATTACCCTGTTCCTATCGTCTCCGATCCTACTTACGGCACAGATCCAGCGCATTGTGTTGCAAGGATCCGGTGATCCACAAGTGTTCGAGCAGCTGGATGATGCGCTTGCGGCGGCACAACCAAATGACAGGATCTACTTCAGCGGTGGATCATTCACAACAGCCGCTGGATGGGTGATCGACATGCCACTGCACTTCATTGGGGCGGGCATTCATCCAGATAGCACCAGCGTGACAGGGACCACCACCATCACATCCTCGGCCAATGGATCTGACTTCACGTTCACAACGGGTGCAAGCGGGAGCAGTTTCACCGGGATCATCTTCGACCCCGCCCAGGGTGATGTGCAATATGGCACCAGCACCGCTGATGATGACCCGACCAATATGACCTTCCCGCGTTGCCGTTTCATTGGCAGCGTGTATCTCGGTTGGGATCTGTTCGCTGTTTCCTCATCTTCCAGTGTTTTCGATGAATGCATCTTCAATCAATATTTCCAGGGCCGTGGTGGCGCAGCAACAGTGAGCCGCTGCATCTTCGACTGGCCGGGCAATGGGAATGCCATCGGATTCTTCCGCCCAACAGGTCTTTTCCTCACCAATAGTGTGATCCTCAATGGCAACATCGGTAATACCGACAATGGGGTGATCACCAACAATATCTTCCTGCATAACGATCCGCCCGTCTGGCAATCAAGTGGCAATACGGGTACCAACAATCTGGTTGTCGCGGATCAACTGTTCAATGACCCCGGTCAAAATTCCGGCTCCAACAACATCACCAACGCCGTATTGACGGACATCTTCGTGAACTATGATGGTGGTGTTTACGAGTTCACCGATGATCTCCATCTGGCACCGGGCAGCGCAGGTATAGCTGCCGGGAATGATGGGAGTGACATCGGCCTCTACGGCTCCAACTCGCCTTACAAACCCGGTGCAGTGCCGTACAATCCGCACTTCGTGGAGGCGGATATCGCACCAGCAACCGATGCTGATGGCAACCTGCCTGTGAACATCAAGGTCTCCGCTCAACCCAACTGATCGAGCCATGCGGAATAAGAATTCCATAAGGCTCATGATCGTGATCCCTCTTCTGGTAGGATCGCTGGTGGCGAGTGCGCAGCAGATCAATGGCTATCGATACTGGTTCGATGATGATCAGTCAGGCGCTGTGGAAGTGCCAGTGCCGGCCACCACACAATTGCATCTGCAGACAGCGTTGCCTGTGGCGGTCCTTCAACCGGGATATCATTCGATCACCATCCAATTCCTGGATGATGATGGCTTCTACAGCACGCCCTTCACCACCAAGTTCGCACAGCGCTCGCACGTTATCGATGCGATCGAGTATTGGTTCAATGATGGATCCGCATCCGCTACGCTGGAGAATGTACCACCTGCGACCGATCTCGACCTGACCACAGATCTCAATGCTTCGGCCCTGCCTGTGGGCATGCATAAAGTGACCATCCGCATGCGCGATGCCATCGGTGAGTGGAGTGTTCCGATCACCCATTCCTTTACGCGGAGTGGAGGTATGGTGGCAGGATATGAATACTGGATCGATGATCAGGTGCAGGATAGGATCACCAATGCGATCACACCCGTGGCATTGGCGCAATTGGTGGCCGATCTACCCATTCCCACCACAGAAGGCGAACATCTCTTCACCATCCGTTTCCATGACCAGAACGAGGGCTGGAGCGTGCCGCTTACGACCACTTTCTCATTCATCACATCGATCGCCGAGCTTCCCGGGATAACGGACATGATCCTGTTCCCGAACCCGGCCGCTGATAACGTCGGCATAAGGCTGAACAGTGATCATGATCATGAACTGCGCATTGAATTGCTCGATGCAACAGGCCGATCGATACTCCAGGATGGTCCCTGGCGCGTGAATGGTATCGCTCACCGAACTTGGGATACCAGCGGTCTTTCAGCTGGAAGCTATTTCCTGAAGATCGCAGATGGCGATCGATCCACCATCATTCCATTCGTAAAGGGGAGATGATCCATCGAACATAAAGATCCAGAACAGTACCGGAGCAACCGCTGGATCTCCAAAGGGCCGATCATTCGTGATCGGCCCTTATTCATTCCTCTTCCGGAAACACTTGGGAATACTACTTTCACGATGGCCGATGAACATTCCCAGGACCGTCGTACTGTTGTTGATCGCAGCGCTCGCTGAAGCTGCATTTTCCCTTCAGCCCTGGTTCCGAAACGTGACCAGGAGCGATGGCCTGCCTGATGCGGTGGTCACCAGCCTGTGCCGATCGCATGATGGCGATCTCTGGATCGGCACGGAGCTGGGGCTGGTGAAATTCGATGGACAGCTGGTAAAACAATTGCCAGCAAGTTGCTCCACGCTCCATGGGAAACATATCGTTGACATACTTTAAGATGACGATCGGATCTTGTGGATAGCCACCGAAGGCAATGGGCTTGCCCGATATGATCCGGCACAGGACCGGTTGACGTGGTTCCGTAAGGACCCGAAGGACCCCAACACCATAGCCAGTGACCGGTTGAACAAATTATCCGGCCATTTCCCGGAACACCTGTTGATCGCGTCAGAGAATGTACCCATCATGTTCCTGCACAAGAAGGATCTCTCCTTCAGTTATTGGAAGGGCGATGGACCAGTTGATCCGGCACACGCCAGTGCACGTTTCGAAGGGGCGCTTGGTTGGTGCCATGATGTGATCGACCTGGATGGCGAGAAGCTCTGGGTGGGGTTGCTGCACAATGCGGTCAATTTTTTTGTGGACAAAAGCAACGGAGCGATCATCGGTACCGCTTTCGATCCCCACCCGGACATTCCAACGCGAACATCGGCCATCGCAACGGAACATGGCATCTTCGCATGCGGCTGGTTCAAGGGGATACATAAGATGGACACCAAGGCGGATCGGAACTGATCCCCCTGTCCGATGAAGTGACCGCACTGGCACCTTGGAATGGCGGTTTCCTGGCCGGCACCAAAAGCCATGGCATATGGCAGTTCGATGCCAGCGGCCGGATCATTGGGAAATGGACACGCGATCGCACCGAACCAAATTCACTGATAAGCGATCGCATCCGCTGCATGCTTGTCGATGAACAGGACCGGCTTTGGGTGGGCACGGAACGCGGTCTCTCCTATCACGATCCGCAGGCATGGACGGCATCCATCTTCGACCTCTACAACGATGATCTGAGAACGCGGCCCGAGGCAACGATATTCGGCCTTGCAGAAGACAAGGGCACGCTTCGCATCTTCACTTCTGAAGGGTTATTTGAAACCGCTGCACATGACCCGGGAACGATACGCCATATTCCGATCATCGAGAATGGCGTGTCGCTGGCACCTACTTGCAATGCCCTTTCACCAAAGGGAGAATATTTCCTGGGCACCGAGACCGGACTTGTGGTGTACGATCCGGTGAAAGGCAAGGTCGTTGAGCGGATCCCATTCTACCGCGAGCTTGATAAGCGGCCAAGGCCGATCGGGATGCACCAGATCAGGAGCATCATTGTTACGCCGGATCATGAAAAGCTGGTGGTGGGGGTTCTTGGTTATGGTGTTTTCATGGTGGATCGGCGATCAGGAAGATGGATCGAGATCGCTGGTTCTCCCAAGGAGGGATCCGATGATCTGGGACATCGTCTGGTGCGTTGTGTCCGAAGTGATGGCAAGGGCGGATATTGGGTCGGCGGAGC
>JAEZCB010000205.1 GCA_023412755.1 Bacteroidota bacterium | reverse complement strand
CATGGATGTGATGGCCGCCGACATCAAAAAGGAATTGCTTGCCGCCGGTGTGCCCGAAGTGGAAGTGAAACTCACCCTCGCCCCGGCATGGACCACCGACTGGATCACCGACGAAGGGCGCCGCAAGCTGAAGGAATACGGCATCGCCCCGCCGGAAAAGACCGCCGACATCCGCGCACTGAAAGGTGGCTCACCGGAGGTGGAATGCCCGCAATGCGGCTCGAAGAACACGGTGATGCTCTCCACCTTCGGCAGCACCGCCTGCAAAGCGCTGTGGAAATGCAACGAGTGCCTGGAGCCGTTCGATCAGTTCAAGTGTTTGTGAGCGAGCCCTACAAATAATGATCGGCCTCAAATGCCGATCGCCGCTTTTCTGTGACCAGTAAAGCGGCGATCTAGTTGCGGACCGGACGGGACTCGAACCCGCGACCTCCGCCGTGACAGGGCGGCATTCTAACCAGCTGAACTACCGGTCCGGCTTGCTCCGTTGCTGATGGGGGTGCAAATGTAAGGCCGTGATGCGATCATGCAAGAAGCGGTTGAAATTTTATCGACTTGGTAGTCCCCCTGTATTCGGTCTCCCAGAGCGCAAGAGGATAACTTTGGCCCATGGCCACACCAAAAAGATCGCGTATGGATCTAGCCTTTGCAGCATTGCTGAGCGAGGATGACGGTCAGGTACTGGAGGCGCTCACCCGCATTGGACAGGAAGGTGATGCCCGCGCGATTCGTCCACTGCTCCAGACCTTGGCACGCACCAATGATCCGCGTATCCAGCAGCGTATCACGAGCATGCTCTATGAGGTGAAGGCCCCGGGCGCCAGCGCCGAGCTTTTCACCGCGCTGGAAGATCCTTCATTATTGGATGTGCGTCCTACGATCCTGGCCACATTCTGGAACGCCGGTCTCGATGTGCGTGATCAGCTGGAACGTTTCATTACCATAGCCATAGAAGGTGATGGTGATGAGACATTCGAATGCCTAACAGTGGTCGAGAACCAGGAGATCTGGCCGGAAAAAGCCGCACGCACCGGCCTTGCACGCGTGAAGAAGGCGGCCAATACGGAGGGCGACGAATACAAGGCGCAGCTGTTGCGCGAGCTTCGGCAGGTGTTGGAAGACCGGCTTGGTGTGCATGATCCTTCCTCTGAAGACTAGCGGCCATATCGCTATTGGATCGCTGCAGCGCATACTTTCATCGCCGCCGGATCTTGTCCGGAGATAACGATTGGCGCTCCTTCGTGACATACGCTTTTGGATCCTGGTCTTCTTTCTCCTGCGCCTCATTGGCATCACCGATCCCCCGCTGGAAGTGGCGCACAACTGGCGCCAGACCACCGTTACAATGGTGGCCCGCAATTTTCTGGAGGTAGAGGCGGATATCCTTAGGCCCCGGATCGATATCGGTGGTGAGACCAGTGGGATCACGGCCATGGAATTTCCCCTGCTCAACTACCTGATCTATCTGGCAGCTCTGATCTTTGGGTATGACCATTGGTATGGAAGACCCATCGTATTGCTGATCTCCAGTTTCGGAGTCTACTACTTCCATCGCATCATTTCGCGTTATTTCGGCGAACGCACCGCCTTCTTCGCAGCCATGATCTTGTTAAGCTCGATCTGGTTCGCGTATTCCCGGAAGATCATGCCGGACACCTTCAGCGTTTCCTTCATTCTATTCGGCTTGTATCATGGGTTGCGCTACTTGGATAGGTTCTCGGACGGGTCGCGGATCGGACGACCGCTGTTCTTCATGATCGGAATAATGGCCGGTTCGCTATCAAAGCTTCCTTCGGCGATCCTGCTGCCCGTGCTTCTGATCCCGATGTTCGATGGAAGGATCCCGGCCCATCGTAAAGTGCTCTTGATAGGTGCTGGCATACTGGCCATATCACCCGCTGTATGGTGGTATTTCCACTGGTCGCCAATGTTGGTGGAGCGCTACGGCTTCGCTCACTTCTTCATGGGAAAAGGGATCGCGGAAGGTGCCCAAGAGATCATACTACATCGCCACGATGCGCTGAAGAAATTCTACGAGGATGCCATGAAATTCAGCGGTGGCATCGCCTTCCTTGCTGGTGTGGTGCTCGTGATCATGCGAAGAGAGCGCAGGTCATCATACGTGTTGTTGTTGAGTTCCATCCCGCTGCTGGTCGTGATGCTGAAGTCCGGGTTCACATTCACTCATCATTCCTACTACATCATCCCCTTTGTGCCGGTGATGGCACTGTTCGCAGGCCATGCGGTACAGGCCATTCCCAGCCGGAAACTGGCCATGGTTTTGCTTGGTGTGATCATGCTGGAAGGTCTGCTCAACCAGATCCATGATCTCCGGATCAAGGAAAAGGATCGAGCTCTGCTTTCACTTGAAAAGGATCTTGATCTTGTGACCAGCCGCGATGAGTTGATCCTTATCAACAGCGGTGCGTACCCCACGCCGATGTATTTCGCCCACCGGCGGGGATGGGTGGCGAAGAATGAGGAGATCGATACTTCCTTTCTGGACAGTCTATCCCATCTGGGGCTTCGGCATGTAGTGATCATGCGGCGTACCTTCGGCACCGAAATGGAACTACCGCTGCCGGTATTGCTGGAAACGGAGGATCACAGGATCCACACGCTCACTGGCCGAGATACTGATCCAATACCATCTGCATACGGCCGTTGATGTCCTCGACGGGAGCGGGAACGAATACACCGCCGGTCAACCGTTCATACAATTCTATGTAGCGATCACTTACCGAATGGACGAAGGCATCGTCCATCACTGGCATGCCATCGCCTTCCCTGCCCATGAACCCCTGTTCGATGAGCCACTCGCGCACGAACTCCTTGCTAAGCTGGCGCTGCCGCTCGCCACCCTCCTGCCTTTCGGTGAAATTATCCGCATAAAAATAGCGTGAACTATCCGGCGTATGGATCTCATCTATCAATAGGATCCGGCCATCTCTGGCGCGTCCGAATTCATACTTGGTGTCCACCAGGATGAGGCCTTGTTCTCTGGCCATGCGAGAACCTTCCGCGAATAGGGCGAGCGCGTATCGCCCCATCAGTTCCCATTCTTCTGCTGTGCAAAGCCCACGCTCCAGGATCTCCTTCGGGGTTATATCCTCATCATGCCCCTGATCGGCCTTTGTGCTCGGTGTTATCATAGGTGTAGGGAACGGGTCGTTCTCCCGCAGACCTTCCGGCATTTCCGCACCGCATAATGTACGTACCCCCTTGCTGTATTGACGCCAGGCGTGCCCGGCCAGATGACCGCGCACTACCATCTCCACCTTCACCGGGTCGCAGCGATGGCCAACTACCACGTTGGGATCGGGTGAATCGGTGGCCCAGTTCGGTGCCACCTGCGCCGTGGCCGAAAGCATGTGGTAACTGAGCTGGCTCAAGACCTGACCCTTATGGGGAATGCCGCGCGGAAGGATCACATCGAACGCGCTGATGCGATCGGTGGCCACCATGATGGTGCGGCCATCGGCCAAATGGTAAACATCACGGACCTTGCCCCGGTATACGCTCTCCAGCCCATCCAGGCGCAGGTCCGAGCGCATCAATGTGCCTTGCTCGATCGTGGTCATTTCCGTGGCTGCTTTTCCTTCTCACCATCCCTTTCCTCCATGTCCTTGAACGCGTGGAGCACACGCGTCACCAGTTCATGTCGGATCACATCACGCTCATCCAGTTCGATCACGCTTATGCCTTCCACATTCCGCAGCATATGCACCGCTGGCATGAGCCCGCTCGGTTGCCGCTCCGGCAGATCCACTTGTGTAACATCACCGGTGATCACGAATTTGGCATTGCGGCCCATGCGAGTGAGGAACATCTTCACCTGGGGCAGTGTGGCGTTCTGCGCTTCATCCAGGATCACAAAAGCATGGTCCAGCGTACGGCCGCGCATGAAGGCGAGCGGCGCGATCTGGATAACGCCCTCGTTCAGGTGGTCCGCAAGCCGCGATGCCGGGATCATATCCTTCAGCGCATCGTACAGTGGCTGCAGATAGGGATCGAGCTTTTCGCGTAGATCTCCTGGTAGAAAACCGAGGTTCTCCCCCGCCTCTACCGCAGGCCTGGTGAGTATGATCCGGCGGACCTTGCGTTCCTTGAGCGCCTTTACCGCCAAAGCCACTGCGGTGTAGGTCTTGCCAGTACCTGCCGGCCCAATGGCGAACACCATATCGCTGGCATCCACGGCCTCCACCAACCGCTGCTGGTTGCGTGTGCGCGCCTTTACCCGCAAACCGGCGTTGCCGTACACGAGTATATCGGCATCCTCGGCATTCTCTCCCCGCTCACCACTGCCCATGATGTCATCCAACACCTTGCGTGGCAGTTCATTGTAGCGCGCCACATGGTCCACCAGCTGGCTGAAGCGCTCCTCGAACAGGGCGATCTCTTCTTCGGAGCCCGCCACCTTCACCGTATCGCCGCGCGCCACGATGTTGAGCTTTGGGAACAGTCCGCGTATGATCCGGAGATTCTGGTCATTGGCCCCTAGAACTTCAAGAGGATCAGGGCCGTTTATGGGGATCAGTTTTTCACTCAAGGTATAGGGATAAC
>JAEZCB010000155.1 GCA_023412755.1 Bacteroidota bacterium | reverse complement strand
CGGCCGAAATGGCCGGGCGCACTTACAAGAAATGGTATGATCAATCCAGTTTGGAGAACTGGTGTGTGGCTATGCCGTTGGTGCCTATAAGGCGCACGACATATGTACCACTCTCAAGACCTGACACATTGAGCACCATCTGTTCGGTGCCTGCACCCACAGCATATGCGGGAGTCACCTGTAGCCCCATCGCGTTGAAGACAGCGATGGAAACGTTCTCGCCAGCCGGTACCGCCATGGATACGGTGAGTTGCTCAAGCGCAGGTACAGGCCAGGCATTTGTGATCTCCAGTTCCAACTCGCATTCGCCCACAAAGAAGGCCGCACCTTCCAGATCCAGGGAAGCACAAACGGAACCACCACCCTGTATGAGCATGGCGACCACATCCATTGCAAGGGTCACGCCAGGAACCACCGTGGAAAGATCCAGCGTGAGCGGATCGTAAACGAGCGTATGGATGGTGTAGAGACCAACATCCGCCACTGTGAAGGACGGTGTGGTGCTGATCTCCAGGATCACTGGTGTAAGGCCATGGGTAAGAACGTATGCGATCTCGTATCCATCGGGAAGCACGGCATCACCTCCTGGTATGGCCTCAAGCATTGCCATTCCGTCCAGGAGGCACTGCTCCGGCAACTCTGTGGAGATCGTTCCGGCGAATGCCAGACACTCAACGCTGCAATCCATCACCATGATATTCGCCCCGACCAGGTCCAGACTTGCACAGATGGCCCCTCCTCCCTGGATCAGCAGGGCATTGACCTCGCTGGCCAAGGTGACACCCGGGACCACGATGGACAGATCCAATGTGAGAGGATCATAGACCAGGGTGTGGATGGTATAGTTGCCCTCCATTGTCACCATGAACATGGGATCCGTATTGACATCCATGATGGTAAGCGATCCACCTTCCGTGAGCACATAGATCACCTCATATCCTTCCGGCACCACGGCATCATCACCGGAAACAGCATCGAGCATGGCGCTGCCTTCCTCCAGGCATACTTCCGCCATGGTGGTGGTCAAAGAACCTGCGTAGGCTGGGCAATCCACCGTGCAGTCCACTACCAGCGTTGTACCTCCCACCAGATCAAGGCTAGCACAGATGCTGCCTCCGCCCTGTATCAACAATGCGTTCACACTGGCCGCAGTGGTCACGCCGAGTTCAACGGTGGAAAGATCGAGGGTGGCCGGATGATAGACCAGCGTGTGGAAAGTGTATGTACCCGCAGCGGTAACAGTGAAGGACAACTCATCCGCCACATCCACGATCACTGCTGGATCGCCGGTCGTGAGCACATACTTCACCAGATAGCCGGCCGGTACTATCATATCATCGTTGCCTTCAGCGGTGATCACCACACTTCCGTCATCGATACAGGTCTCGAAATCATGCGGTACAAGCGTTCCTGCAAAGGCAAGGCATTCACTGGGCTCGCATTCGATCACTTCCACATTTGCACCGGCAACATCAAGCGCTGCGCAGTAGATGCCACCACCCTGCACCAGCATCGCATTCAGATCGAAACCTGTGCTTACTCCGGGCACCACTGTCTCCAGAGGGAAAGTGGCGGGATCATACACGAACGTATGGATCGTGTAATCGCCAGCTGCCATCACTTCGAAGGATGGTGTCATCGAAGTCTGCATCACCAGCAGTTCATCACCCATGGTCAACACGTGGATGTAGCTGTATCCCATCGGCAGATACATATCGTCTCCGGCCGTGGCACTTACCGAGGCGGATCCACCCTCAAGGCATACTGTTGTGGAAGTGGCCGTCAATGTGGGTGTGGCGGGATCATCCACCGCCAGCGCTACGCCTTCCAGATCCAGGCTGGCGCAGATCTCTCCACCTCCCTGGATCAACATCGCGTTCACTTGAGCGGCGGTGGTGACTCCCAATTCCACCATGGACAGATCCAGCGTTGCGGGATCGTACACGAGGGTGTGTATGGTGTATTCGCCCATGCCATCCACCACGAACCAGGCATTATCCCCAATAGCGACGATGACACCATCATCTCCATGGGTGGCGACGTATTTCACCTCATAGCCTGCTGGCACCATGGCATCACCCACCACGGTGGCCCCGATCACGCTGCCACCTTCTGAATAGCAGAAAACATACTTGATGCTTTCCAGGGATCCATGCCAGGCAAGGCACTCGTCCTCGCAGTCCATCACATGCACGCTGGCACCGGTCACATCCAATGCCGCACAGTAGATGCCGCCGCCCTGCACGAGCATGGCATTCAGGTCATAGCCTGTGCTTACGCCCGGCACCACGGTCTCCAGTGGGAATGTTTCCGGATCGTAGATGAACGTATGGATGGTGTAATGACCGGCCTCCATGACATCGAATGATGGGGTCATGGATGTTTGCTTCACAAGCAGTTCCTCGCCCATCGTGAGTACATACACGTATGTGTATCCCATCGGCAGGTACATATCATCACCGGCCGAAGCACTCACCGTGGCCATGCCATCCATAAGGCAGACGGTACCGGAGGTGGCGGTGAGCGTAGGTGGGGTCGGATCATCGACCACAAGCGCTACACCGTCCAGGTCCAGGCTACCGCAGATATCGCCACCGCCCTGGATCAGCCATGAATTCAATTCTGAAAGGGTTGTGGTTCCAAGATCGATCATGGAGACATCGAGCATCATGGGATCATAGACCAACGTATGGATGTGGTATTCGCCCATGCCATCCACAACGAACCAGGCCATGTCGCCGATATTGGTGATCACATGGTCTTCACCATGGGTGACCAACCATTTCGCCACAGATCCGGGTGGAACAATGGCATCGCCCACCACCGTGGCCCCGATCACGCTGCCGCCGGGGCTGTAGCAGAAAACGTACTTGATGCTGGCCAGCGATCCATGCCAGGCCAGGCACTCATCACCGGGTTCGCATTCCGTTACATTGAAGGTGACCCCTGGCACATCCAAAGCAGCGCATATGTCACCCAAAGGAAGGATGGAGGCGGTGATCTCCACAGCAGTGGTAACCCCTGGAATGATCCCGCTTAGATCCAGTGTGTTCGGATCATAGACCAGCGTATGCATGGTGTACTCTCCAGGTTCGGTAACGGTGAATTGGGGCATGGGCCCGATCTGTTCGATCACCAAACCGGTGCCAGCCTTGGTTATGCCGTGCACCACCTCGTAGCCTTCCGGCACCACCTGCGTACCATCCAATGTGGCGGACAAGGTGGCCATGCCGTTGGCAAGGCACAACTGAGGCATGGAAGTGGTGAGGCCACCCGCATAGGCATCACATTCGCCAGGAGTGCAGTCGATCACGAAGAACTGCGCGCCACCCGCATCCAGTGAGGCACAAATGGAACCACCACCCTGTACAAGCATGGCGTGGATATCCAGACCGGTGGTGACACCGGCCGTGAGCATGCTCACATCAAAGGTGGCCGGATGGTACACCAGCGTGTGCATGGTGTAGGCACCGTAGGCATTCACTGTGAAGGCTGGAACCTCGGACATCATCTGGTATATGAGTTCCTCCCCACTGGTAAGCAGGTAGGATACCTGGAAACCGTCTGGCACATAACTATCTCCATCAGGAATGGCGGCCAGGATGGCTTCTCCATCATCCAGGCATGCCGCTGCGTTGGCAGGTGTAAGTCCACCGGCATCTGGATCGGTAACGACCACACTGGCTCCAGCCACATCCAGGCTGGCGCAGATATCGCCACCACCCTGCAGCAACAAGGCATCCACATCAACGCCGGTGGTGACCCCGATCTGGATAGCTCCCAGATCCAATGTCAGGGGGTCATACACCAGTGTGTGGATCGTGTAAGTGCCCATTGCCATAACGGTGAATTCCGGTATGTCGGACGTGTTCTGGATCACAAGATCCGCACCTTCCGTAAGCACATAGATCGTTTGGAACCCATCGGGCACGATCGCATCATCCGCCGGTGTGGCGGAGATCACAGTTCCATCCGGAACAAGGCATTCCGTGGCCATATTCGCGGTAAGCGTACCTGCCAAGGCGGCACATTCTCCGCCTGCCTGCGCTGCGCTGGTCGCCAGTATGAGCGAGGCCACGATCCATGATCGGAGCACGCTCTTTGTGACAGCATTCATCAATAGGTCTAATTTCTTCATCGGCTCAATAACGTTTTGGTTGATGCATAGTTGAACGTTCTCTCTGATCCAAAGCTAGAACAGCGAACAAGGGATTACGTTCGGCGGACTTGAAAATTTCTTCGGTCCTATTGTTCGATCGGTTGGACCAACCCCGTGGGATCGGTCACTTCCTCTTACAGCCACGCATGAAAGCAAGCGATCCGGTGGCAGTGCCAGACCTGCGGCCCGCGGAAATAGCTGGAATAAGACCATGAATAAGAGGAACAACGCGCCATCTGGTACAACAGCTTGTTAATCTCCAGCTAACACTGCGGCACAACGGCTAACATTGCGGGGTAAATGGGCAGAAGAGCGATAGCGACCATGCTGCTGCTCGCCACTTTGAGTGTGGCGGGTGTGGTGCTGGTGCAGTTGCTCTGGCTCCAACAGGCTTCCAGTTACCGGCAGGACCAGGTGCAGTTGCATCGGGAACAGGCATCGCAACTCGAAAAGCAGTTCAATGACAGGGTGGTGATCGCCTTGACGGATGTGACCGAACAGATCCTTTCGATCACCAAGGATCCAAGCGACCTGTATGATGCGGTGAAACAGGAGCGCCCGAATTATTTCGCTGTAACTATAAATGACACCCTCCATCCATACCTGCTGGAATCACTTTTAAAAAAAGAATTCAGCCGCCGGAATATCATGGAGGATTTCGAATATGGCATCTACGATTGCTTTACGGATAGTATAGTATATGGCAATTACGTATCCTTCGATTCCCTCGATACCGATACCATCACCTTCACCCGGCTGCAGAAACTGGACAAGGATGGCCACTATTTCGGGGTCTACTTTCCCAACCGCAGCAGTACACTCTGGGCGCAGGAGGACCCGCACAGGGGCACATGGCTGTTCCCTGCCGTGGTCATGTTGATCGTGTTCAGCTTCTTCATCTACAGCGTTTGGGTGATCATGAAGCAGAAGAAGCTAAGCGAAATGAAGAACGATTTCATCGGGAACATGACCCATGAGCTCAAGACGCCCATTAGCACCATCGCCTTGAGCAGCGAGGTGATCAGCGATCCGGGCATCGTGCAGGAACCCGACCGGCTGCGCGAATATGCCCGGATCATTCGCACTGAGAACGAGCGGCTGCGTACCCAGGTGGAACGCGTGCTTCAACTGGCCACACTGGACAAGGGAGATCTGGAATTGAAACGGGATAGGGTGGATATGCATCAGGTGCTCCAGGAAGTCGCCGAGCATTTCAAACTACCCCTGTTGGAGCGGCGGGTGCGGCTGGAATTGGACCTGAAGGCACAGTCTTCCACTGTTCTGGGAGACCGTATACACCTTACCAATGCCCTGGCCAATCTGGTGGACAATGCCCTGAAATACGGTCCTACGGATTCCATGATCCAGATCTCCACCATCACCAGCGGCCCCTGGCTGTGCATCAGGGTGAGGGATAATGGCATTGGGATCAAAAAAGAGGACCTCAAGCACATCTTCGAGCGTTTCTACCGCGTGCACACCGGCAACGTCCATAATGTGAAAGGCTTCGGGCTTGGCCTCCACTATGTACGCCAGATCGCGCTCGCGCACGAGGGTAAGGTGGAGGCCACCAGCGAGTATGGACAGGGCAGCACCTTCACGCTGAAGCTTCCCTGGATGGGCTGAAAAAAGTCCGGACCGGCCATGCCGCCTGCTGCTTACTTTGTGCGGCATGAAGGAGAATAAGGCCAGCATCCTATTGGTGGAGGATGATGAGAACCTGGGTTTTGTGATCCAGGATGCGTTGAAGAGGAAAGGCTATCACGTACACCTGGCCCGCGATGGCAAGGAGGGGCTGAAGCAATTCAACGACCATCCGTACGATCTGTGCGTATTGGATGTGATGCTGCCGCAAAAAGATGGGTTCAGTCTTGCGGAGGACATCCGTTCCGTGAATACCCAGGTGCCCATTGTTTTCCTCACGGCGAAAAGCCAGACGGACGATCGGATCGCCGGTTTCAAGGCAGGTGGTGATGATTACCTTACCAAACCCTTCAGCCATGAGGAACTCACCCTGCGGATAGAGGCCATCCTGCGCCGGACAAAAGGCCGCGAAGAAGATCCACGGGCAAGGGACCGGTTCGAGATCGGCGAATACACCTTCGACCACCGCAACCTGATCCTAAGCCACCCCGCCGAGGAGCGGAAACTCACCAAGAAGGAAGCGGAAGTGCTACGCCTGCTGTGCATGCATGTGGACCAGGTATTACAACGTGAACTGGTGCTCAACATGGTCTGGGGAGATGATACCTACTTCCTCGGCCGGAGCCTGGATGTGTTCATCAGCCGCTTGCGGAAATACCTGAAATTGGACCCCAATGTGCAGATCGTGAATGTGCATGGCGTGGGTTTCAAACTTCAGGTGGATTGACCACCATAGCACCCTGCCGAAGCAACCTGCCTACCTTTTCGATCGTCCTTCCTTAACCCACCAGAAATGCGGCGCAAGGTTCTTTTCTCGATCATGGTGATATGCCTGATCATTGGCTGCCGTAAGGATGTGGCCTTCCCGCCGGATGGAACGGAAATACCGGAAGCACCTGCATCACCTGTGGTCTTCGATCCCGTAGCGGCGCCATATCCCACCCTCTCCGACTATGGTTTCTTTTTAGCGCCCATGCGCGATCTGGAGCCGGTGCAAGGAGTACTGCCGTATGATGTGGTGACCCCGCTTTTCTCCGACCATGCCTCCAAGGAGCGTTTCATTTGGATGCCCCATGGGGTGAGCGCTTCATATGCCGGCGCCGATGAAGTGTTGGAGTTCCCGGAAAGCACGGTGTTGATCAAGAACTTCTACTACGATGGTGTTCAGCCGGGTGGCGGGAGGCGGATCATTGAAACACGCCTCATGTTCCTGCGGAATGGCATCTGGGAATTCGCCAACTATGTATGGAATGCAGCGCAGACGGAAGCCACACTGGACATGAATGGCAGCTTTACACCGGTAACATTCCTTGGACAGGACGGGATACAACATGAGATCCAGTACCGCATACCCAGTGCGGCGGAGTGCAAAACGTGCCATAAAACCCACGGGGACCCCGTGCCGATCGGACCCAAGCCGCGCAACCTGCGCATGGACCTCTCTTACCCTGCTGGCACCATGGATCAACTGGCCAAATGGAAGGAAGTTGGATACCTGGATCCGGCAACCCCGGAAGGAATAGTGCCAGTGGCACGCTGGAACGATGCAACAGCCGATCTGCAGCAACGGGTGCGTGCCTACCTGGACATGAATTGCGCCCATTGCCACACCGATGGCGGCCACTGTGATTACAGGCCCATGCGCTTCGCTTACGAAGACACGGTTGATGATGAGGCCATCGGCATCTGCGTGACGCCACATGAACAACTACAGCCCCACCACACCCGGATCGTGGAGAAGGGGAACATCGAACGATCGGTGCTGCACTACCGCCTCAACTCCACGCACGAGGCCGAAAGGATGCCGCTTCTGGGAAGGACCGTGGTGCATGACGAAGCCCTGGCCATGATCGAACAATGGATCCTTTCATTGGGTCCACCTTGCGATTGATAAAGTGATCCCAATAACACCATGAAGCGGTCCATCATCCTCCTGAATTCGTGCCTCATATTCACTGTGCTGCACGCACAGATCGATCATGTGAACACCTTGGCGCCCATACTCGCCAATGCTGATCCCCGGAACCTGGAGGCACCACCACCCCCACCCGGCACCATCACATTCACCAACCATGTCCTTCCTGTCTCCAGCATCTGTGTGGTGGATATGAATGGTGATCATCTCGATGATGTGGTGAGCGTAGGCAACCAGATGGTGACGATAGCGGAACAACAGCCCAATGGCACCTTCATCGTGGATCCTGTTCCCACTCCGGTGGCCATGTACATGCCATCCTGGAGCATTGCCGCTGGCGACATCGACGGCAATGGATACAATGACCTGCTCTACGGCGGCGGTAGCGGGGCCACCTTCATGCTTCGCAGTGATGATGGGGATTCATTCATACAGCAGGGTTTCAGCCAGTACATCTTCAGCCAGCGCACGAACATGGTGGACATCAACAACGATGGCCATCTGGACGCCTTCGTCTGTCATGATGTGGATGCCAATGTCCATTTCCTGAACGATGGCAATGGCAACCTCACATTCCATCAAGGAGGCCTGGGAATGACCGGTGGCAACTACGGGTCGCTGTGGACCGACCACGATAACGATGGAGACCTGGATCTATTCGTGGCCAAGTGTGGAAGCGATCCCGTGGACATGCTCATGCGCAACAATGGTGATGGCACCTTCACCGACGTGGCACCAGCCAATGGCATGGCCGACTTCCATGAAGCATGGAGCAGTGCATGGGGAGACTTCGATAACGATGGTGACATGGATGTGATGATCGGGACCAGTGGCGGAAGCTTCCACAAGCTCCTTCGCAACGATCTCGGCTCATTCACCAACGTCTCCGCCTCCAGTGGCATCAACACTGTTTCCAATTACAGCATCGAATGGATCACGCACGATCTGGACAACGATGGCTGGCTGGACATCCTGGGCGCGCAGACCATCTACATCAACAATGGCGATATGACCTTCACCGCCCAAACACATACACCATCGGTGCCCATACCGGACAATGGTCCTGTTGGGGATCTGAACAACGATGGTTTCCTGGATATCATGAATGGCAATGTGGCCAAGATCAACGATGGCAATGACAACCATTGGCTTAAGGTGCATACCGTGGGCACGGCGAGCAATAGCAATGGCATAGGCGCCCGCATCACCATCACCAGCGCCCTGGGCACGCAGATCCGTGAGGTGCGAAGCGGTGATGGTTTCCGGTACATGAGCAGCCTTAACACGCATTTCGGACTAGGCGGGGACACGGAGATCTATGAACTGGTGGTGAAATGGCCATCCGGTGTGATCAACACCATCAAGAATGTGGAGGTGGATCAGACGATCGTAGTGGTGGAAGAGCTCGGCACCGGTCTGGCCACACGATCAACACCGGAACTACGGGTGCACCCGAACCCCACGGATCGCATGGTCATGGTAGAAGGGGATATCCTCCCGAACAGCACCATCACCATCCACGATGCCATGGGCAGGATCGTACTCCGCTCACCATTCCAGGGCGCTCCGATCGATGTATCGGACCTTGCCACAGGTACATATTCTCTTCAGGCCTTATCGGCCACAGGGGTCATGCATGTACGCCTGGTGATCGAGTAGAACACCACCCATCACAGAAGAGGGTCGCTCCATGGAGCGGCCCTCTTTTTCTTTTCTATTCCGCCAGTTACTCGGTGATCGCGACCAGCTTCGCAAGCGGGCTTCTTTCCGCTTGGAGGTGGTGGCAGTTTGGGAGCGTCAATAACGACAGAAACCCAAAAGACCCTACAGCCATGATCACCATGAAGAACATCCTCGCCATCGCCGCCATCGCTTACTGTGAACTGGTTTGTGCACAGATGAACAACGCTTCCACCGCGAATGGGCCGCTGATCCCGGAAGCGACCGCCACCACCCCTGCAGCGGTGCATATGATGAACCTGGAAATGCTGCGCATGGAGAAGGAACTGGATCGCCAGTTGGAAAGAAAGATGGTATTCCCCTATCTGGCCACCGAACACATGCATGGCACCGTGGTGTAACCTATGATCTGGAGCGGAGCGGGCGGTTGAAGGTGAAGGACATCAAAAGCACGAATGCCGAGTTGCAGGCCTATGTGATGCGTAAGCTGGAGCGCATCGATGTGGGCAAGAATGAGCTCGGGATCCGCGGCGAACGTACCGCCCGGTTCGTCTTCAGACCACAATAACGGATCAGGTTACAGCGCACGAAAGCCACCCGATAAGGTGGCTTTCGTGCTTTATAGCCCAAGCTTCTTCACAATGGTGGTGATCTCCTCTTCGGTGGAACGCAACATCCCGTTGCAGAACTCGATCAATTCCGCCGCACGCTTCACCTTGGCCGTGAGCTCATCCACGGAGATCCTATCCTCCTGCAGGTCCTGCATGATGGTCTCCAATTCCGTGAAAGCGGATTCATACGTCAGTTTCTCCTTCGCCATCGATCTCGACCCGGTTTACAGTGCTATGGATCCTTCCTTGTGCGAACTCGGTCACCACCTGATCACCAGGTGTGACGTTCGCGGCATGCGTAATGACCTTACCATCCATGCGGGTGATGCTGAATCCCCGGGAAAGCGTGCGTTCCGGTGCCATCATGGCCACGGCTTCATCCATGGCGGTGATCCTCTGGTACAAGGCGCGCATGCCATTTCTGGCCATGGCCGAGATCGACCTTGAGATATGCTGCAGCTTCATCCGTTGCACATCGCGCACCCTGTGTAGCGGCACCATGGTCATTTCCTGCGCAGCTGCCACCAGACGATCCCGCCGATCGGCCACCAGATCCAGCACGCAACGCTCGCACTGCCCTGCACGCACCTGCAACGCCGAACGATGCGATCGTAAATGATGCACGGGACGCATGCGCATGATCTGCGACCAGGATCCCAACCGTTCCTTCTGCTCGTATGCGAGCCTGGAAACACTGCGGTGGATGCTCACAAGGAAACCGTTCAGGTTCGTCTCGAAATAGAGGCACCTTTCAACAAGCGCGTCCGCGATCGCCGTAGGCGTGCGGTGATGGCCATGCGCCACCAGGTCCGCCACCGACACATCGGTCTCGTGCCCTATGCCCGTGAGCACAGGAATGGGCATGCGTGCTATGGTGCGGCACAATTCCAGATCGTTGAAAGGCTCCAGATCAAGCCGTGAGCCACCGCCACGCGCGATGACCACCGCATCATACTTCCTGTGGTCCACGCCACGCAAAGCCGAACAAAGCGCTGCTGCGGCACCGGCGCCCTGTACCAATGATTGGAAGAGTACCACATGGAAACGATAGCCATATTGGTTCTCCTGCAAGTGCTGCATAAGATCGGCGTATGCCGCGGTACCGGCCGAAGTGATCACCGCCAGCCGCTGCATGATCATGGGTGCGGGAAGTGACCGGTTCAACTCGAAGATCCCTTCCCTTTTCAATGTCTCGATGGTCTCCTGCTTCCTGCGCTCCAACTCGCCAAGGCTGAAGGAGAGATCCACCTCCTCTATGCGTAAGGACAGGCCGAAGACCTCATGGAAATGCACACAAGCCTTGAAAAGGATCTCGCTGCCCTCCTTCAGGATGCCGTTCTGTCCTCCACCCAGCGCCTGGCCTATCGTTTCCAGATCGCTCCGCCAGATCATGCCACGCATCACCGCCACCCTATCCCCCTGCTCGTGCTGCACCAGTTCAAGGTAAGCATGGGATCGGATGCTGATGCTCGCGATCTCCGCCTTGATCCAGAAGGACCTCTCCTGGGTGGCGGCCCGGATGGCCTGTTTCAAGGCCGTGTTCAATTGCAGCAGCGTGAACACCTTGCGGTGTGTGGCGGCTGTGGTATCAAGCAGGTGGGACATCTGACGGATGATCCGGCAAAGTGCGATCCGTAAGGTACACCTCCTGGATCAACTGTTCTCCTTCTCCAGGGCTTCGGGCGGATCATTCAACCCCAGCTGCTCTTCGATCACCTCGGTCCCGATAACCAGCGTTGGCGAACGCTTCCTGCTGAACAGCCTATAGATGATCGGGGTGATGGTGAAGAGACCGAAGCCCAACACGATCTTCTCGAAGTTCTGTTTCACCCATTCGTTCTCACCCAGGAAATACCCGGCAAGTGTCATACTCATTACCCATGCCAGACTTCCGGTAACGTTGTACCACAGATACCGCCTCCGGTCCATGCGCACCACACCGGCAACGATCGGCGCGAAGGTGCGGAGAAAGGGAAAGAACCGGGCCAGTATGATGGCCCTGCCACCATGCCTTTCATAGAAATCCTTTGCCTCCATCAGGTACTTCCGTTTGAACAACACACTGTCCTTCCGCTCGAATAGATGCTTGCCCGTTCTTTTGCCGAACCAGTAGCCGAGCGCATTGCCCAGTATGCCTGCCATGCTTATCAGGCCGATCCAGTAGGCCAGATTCACCAGATCATGATCCGTGGGCGTTGCCGCATTGGCGATCATAACCCCAGTTACGAAGAGCAATGAATCACCTGGCAGGAAAAAGCCCACAAAAAGGCCTGTTTCAGCGAAGATGATCAGCGCCACCAGATAGAACCCGCCATACATCGCGGCAAGGGCCGCCAGCTTCTCCGCATCGATCAAATGACCGAACAACTCCCATACTTCCTGTATCATCAAGTGTAAAGCGTACGCAAAGCTAGGGATGCAACCTGCCAGGCCTTCCACCGGAGACCGGGCTTGCATTCCGGAAGCCGGTGTAACGATCCGCCATTGATATGCGTTGAAAGCCTAACGGCCCGAAGCCTGCAACACCATCGCTGGCCCATATGGGTGATCTCCGATGGATGAGGCTTCGGGAACGATTGGCCCCATCATCCAACATATCCGGATGATGGGGCCGTTGCATTTCCCATACCCTTGATGGTGACATTATCTTTAGGTCTTTGGAGATCCAGAGATCTACAAGTGGTCCATGTTGAATAGTGTAGTGGATGAGGAGCTGGAGCTTCTCCTGGAGGCGATCTATAAGCAATACGGCCATGACTACCGTGACTATTCCCGTGCGCATATAAGGAGGCGGCTCAACAACCACATGCGCCTGGCGGGGTATGATACCATGGCCGATCTGCAAGAGCTTGTGCTCAACGACAGGAACCGGGCATCGGCACTTCTGCAGGATCTTTCCATCACCGTTACTGAAATGTTCCGGGATCCGGATTTCTACCGCGCGGTGCGGGAGAAGGTGGTGCCCATGCTGCGCACATGGTCGCACATCCGAATCTGGCATGCCGGCTGTTCCACTGGTGAGGAGGTATACTCCATGGCCATCCTCTTGAAGGAGGCAGGCCTTTACGAGCGCGCCAGGATCTATGCCACGGACATGAATCCGAAAGCCCTGGAGAGAGCCGCCGAGGGCATATATCCACTGGACAAGATCCGGGGATATTCACGCAACTACCAGCGCTCCGGCGCTGCCGGATCCTTCGCCGAACATTGCCTTGCCGGCTACGGTTCGGCCATCATGGACCAAAGCCTCAAGAAGAACATCGTCTGGGCGGAACACAATCTGGTCACCGATTCGGATTTCGCCGAGGTACAAATGGTGGTATGCCGGAATGTGATGATCTACTTCAACCGCAAACTGCAGCATCGTGTACATGCCATGTTCAAGAAAAGCCTGGTGAACGGCGGCATTCTCTGCCTCGGTGCCAAGGAATCCATCGAGCATACGGACCAGCACCAGAACTACACGGCAATAGATCAGCGGCACAAGATCTACAAGAAGAAGTACAGTGCCGGATGAACAAGGAGATCGACGCCATAGTTCTGGGTGCCTCGGCGGGTGGTCTGCCCATCATCAAGGACATCATCCGCCATCTGCGGGTGGATACCCCCCCATTGATCATCGTGCAGCACCTCTCCCACCTGCATGAACCATCATACATCGAGCACCTTTCCGAATTGGGCGTGGTGAGGGTGAAGGAGGCCGATGAAAAGGAAGCCATACTGCCCGGCACGGTCTATCTTGCGCCCGGTAACTACCACCTGCTCATAGAGCCGGACCGGACATTCAGCCTGAGCACAGATGATCGCGTGAACTACGCACGGCCCTCAGTGAATGTGTTGTTCGAATCCGCAGCGGAGGTTTACCAGTATCGTTTGTTGGGTGTGATACTTTCTGGTGGCAACAGCGATGGTGCCGAAGGTGTGGTGAGGATCAAGGCGTTCGGTGGCCGTGTGTATGTTCAGGATCCGAACACCGCCGAAGTACCTTCCATGCCCGAGGCTGCCATACGGGCGGTGACACCCGATCTTGTGCTCGATCCGAAGGGTATTAGAAATGAACTGGAGAAATTCAGGATCACTGAAAAGGACAGGTTTCGATGAGGTCGATCTTCAATTCGCTATCAAATAGGATCGCGGCAGGCTATGGGATCATGATGGTCCTTTTGGGCCTCACGGTGATCATCACATTGCGCCAGGTGGCCCGGGTGCAGGAGGCCAATGAACAGCTCGATGTGGTACGCATGCCGGTGGTACAGGCCAGCGTGCAACTCCTCAATGGTGTCAACCATGCATCCGCGGCACTTCGCGGGTGGGTCTTCGTACGGGATAGCACGTACATCACCGAACGGCGTGAAGCGGTGCGCACGGAGATCGAGCCCGCACTGGAGTCGGTGCGCCAGCTCCTTCCACTTTCATCGGACCCCACGGCCACCATGCGCCTCAGGCAGTTGACGGAAAAGATCGACTCCCTGCTCATACACCAAAGTGCCACCGAAGAAGCGGAAAATCCCCGGATCGGCGCGCAGCTGGTCACGGACCGTTCCTCCCCGGCAGGCCGCGAGGCCCGCGCGGTGATCGGGGCGCTGGTGGAAAAACAGCGGGAGCTCATGCGCAAGGACCTGGACAACATCGATGCGCAGGTACGGTTCCTCAACTCCCTGCAATGGATGATCCTCACCATAGGCCTGGCGCTCGGTGTATCGCTGGCGGTGATGATCACGCGCTCCATCATGAAGCCTGTCACACGCGCCGTTACCCTGGCCGATGGCATTGCGCAAGGCGATCTGGATGCCCGCGTGGACATTGGCGGTAGCCGCGAGCTGGAGGTGCTGGGCAACGCGCTGATCAGCATGCGCAACGCGCTCAAGGCACGCATGACGGAAAGCTACCGCCACACCTGGCTCAGCGATGGGCAGCGCTTCCTCGATGATGTGCTGCGCGGGGAAAAGCCGGCCAACACACTGGCCCGGGAAGTGGTGGCGGCGCTGGCCGAATACACCGGCGCACGTACCGGCGCCATCTATCTGGTGGATGACCAGAACGAAGAGCTCCGGGTATTCGGTGGTTTCGCATTGAGTGATGAGGTGCCCCGCATCTTCAAGGTCGGCGAGGGACTGGTGGGCCAGGCCGCCATGGATGGAAAGGTGCGGCTCCTGAAGGATGTGGACCAGGACCAACTGCGCATTTCCTCCACCATGATCGATGCTCCGGCACGCAACATCCTGGTCTCGCCCTTCAAATTCGAGGATGAACTGCTTGGCGTGATCGAGTTGGGTAAGCTGGCCCCCTTCGCGGACGAGGAACTGGAATTCCTGAACAACGCCATGCGCAGTGTAGGCATCGCGTTCAAGGCCGCCTTCAACCGGGAGGAGATCAACGCGCTGCTGGAGGAGACCCAGCGCCAGAGCGAGGAGTTGCAGGTACAGCAGGAGGAGTTGCAGCAGACCAATGAGGAGTTGCATGAGCAGGCCGAGCGGTTGAAAGTGCAACAGGAGGAATTGCAGGTGGCCAACGAGGAATTGGAGGAACAGACGCAGGCCGTGGCCCAACGCAACGCCGCCCTGGAGTCCGCGCGGCAGGAAGTGGAGCGCAAGGCGGAACAGCTGGAACTAACCAGCAGGTACAAGAGTGAATTCCTGGCCAACATGAGCCATGAGCTGCGTACACCGCTCAACAGCCTGCTGATCCTTTCCAACCACCTGGCCAAGAACCGCCAAGGCAACCTGCGGGCAGACCAGGTGGAAAGTGCCAGGGTGATAGCCAAGAGCGGCCATGACCTGTTGAACCTGATCAACGACATATTGGACCTATCCAAGGTGGAGGCAGGCAGATTGGATCTGCACCATGCGGATGTGAAGGCCGATGTGTTCGCGCAGGAGATCCGCACCGCATTCGAACATGTGGCCAAGGAAAAGGGGCTTCACCTGGATGTGCTCGTGGAACCCTCCACGCCGGCCACCGTGTGGACCGATCAGAACCGGTTGGGCCAGATCATCAAGAATCTGCTGTCCAACGCGATCAAATTCACCGATGAGGGTGGCGTCAAGGTAACCTTCAGCGGCCATTCCGGCGGCGGATGGGAGATCACCGTGAAGGACAGCGGCATCGGTATCCCGAAGGAAAAGCAACAGCTGATCTTCGAAGCCTTCCAGCAGGTGGATGGCAGCACCTCCAGGCGCTACGGTGGCACCGGCCTGGGCCTATCCATCGCCCGGGAACTCGCGAACCTGCTGGGTGGCCACATCTCCGTGTCCAGCACCGAAGGGGAAGGTTCCAACTTCACCCTTACAATACCTGCCCGGGCACCCGAACACGTGCCCCAGAATGAAAGAAGCACCTTCCCCCCGCAACAGCACAAGGCACAGCAGCGCAGCACCGCCACCCCATCCGCGGCCGGCCATGGACATGCTGATACGGAAGCCCATTCCCTGTTGATCATAGAAGATGATGAGGCGTTCGCCAATGTGCTCGCCGGGCAGGCCCAGGAACGTGGTTTCAAGGTGTACAAGGCCGGCACCGGGGAGGAGGGATTGAAGCTGGTGCGGCAGCATAGGGTGCATGCCATCCTGCTCGATCTGGACCTGCCCGGCATCAAGGGCCAGGACGTGCTGGAGGAATTGAAGGGCGATCCCTACTTGCGCCATATACCGGTACACATCCTTTCAGCGAAAGAGCGCTCGCTGGAACCGATCCGCGCCGGCGCGGTGGAATACCTGGAAAAGCCCATCAGCCAGCACCAACTGGATGAGGCCTTCACCCGGATAGAGGACCTGCTGGAACGCAAGATGAAGAATCTGCTGATCGTGGAGGACAACCCGGACCAGCGCCACGCGATCAAGCAACTCATCGGCAACGGCGATGTTCGTTACCTGGAGGCGGGCAGCGCCGAGGAAGGACTTGCCCTGCTCAAACAGAACCCGGTGGACTGCATCGTACTGGACATCGGCCTGCCGGATGTAAGCGGGTTCCAACTGCTCAAGATGTTCAAGGACAACATGGGCGGCGCCATTCCACCGATCATTGTGTACACGGGCAAGGAACTTACGCCGGAGGAGAACGATGAGCTGCGCATGTACGCGGAAACGATCATCGTGAAAGGCATCCGGTCCGAGGAGCGGCTCCTGGATGAAACGGCACTTTTCCTGCACCGCGCGGTAAAGGATTTGCCGCCCCAAAAGCAGGAGGTGATCATGGATCTGCATGATCCGGATTCCGCACTGCATGGGCGCACCGTGCTCCTGGTGGATGATGATATGCGCAACGTGTTCGCGTTGAACAAGATCCTGGAGTCCAAGGACATGGAAGTGCTGCGCGCCGAGAATGGAAGGATCGCCCTGGAGATCCTGGAGAAGACACCAGCGGTGGATATGGTGCTCATGGACATCATGATGCCCGAAATGGATGGCTATACCGCCATCCGCGAGATCCGGAAGCATCGGCAGTGGGAGGATCTCCCCATTATCGCCCTTACCGCGAAGGCCATGAAGGAGGACAGAAAAAAGTGCATCGATGCCGGGGCCAACGACTACATCTCCAAACCGGTGGATGAAACGCGCCTTTTCTCGCTCATGCGCATCTGGATGAGGAAGGAAAAAGCATGAGGTAACTCCACCTCGCGGAAATTCCCGACCTTTGCGGCCGCTTTTCCCGGCATTGGTGCTGGATGGGCCCACGAAATGAAGCAGATCATCGAAAGCCGGAAGATCCTCGGCGCCACGGCCGGCATGGGCCTGCAGGAATTGCAGGTGCTGTACAAGGGCCTCATGAAGAAGCACCACCCGGACCGTTTCCAGGATGAAGCGCAGCGGTTGGAGGCCGAGGAACTGAGCCAGCGCATCATAGGTGCTTACAAATTCCTGGAAAGCCTGCATCCGGAGACCAATGCCGTGCGGGCGGAGGAATTCGAGCATACACTCACCCACGGCATCCTCAACTGGCAGTACAAGGCGCAGGTGCTGGAGCTGGAGTTCACCGATGGCAGCAAGTACGCCTTCTATGGCGTTACGCCCAACATCTACAAGAAGTTCGTGAACAGCGATGGCACCGGCCGCTTCGTGCGCCGCCACCTGGCAGGCAACTTTCCGCAGCGCCGCGTGAACGGGCCTGTGGCCGTTGCGGCCTGACAAAATTCCAAGTCAGCGAAAAGGCGGGCCGTAGAGCCCGCCTTTTTTATTGCCTTGCCGATGATCCCCGGGCGATCCCCCGCAGCACTATGCCGCGGCAACCTTCATCATTGTACCGTTACAGGAAAGTCCACTTCGATATCGGTATCGCCACCCGCATTGGTGATGTCTCCATCGCCAACCCCTGGCGCCAGCTTGTCCGGATCATGGCGCAGGGATACCACCACAGTGCCACTACCAGCGTCCCCTACCATCCAAAGCGTTCGCAGGCCGATCGGGAGCCCATCCTCGTCCTCATCGTCGTATGCTATGGTAATGCCCACCCCGGAAACATGATAGAAGAATTGGTGGTGATCACCCTCCTCCTCGATCTCCTGGGTGATGTCCATCACCGGGGTCTGGCTCTCGTCCAGCACCTCCACATGCACATGGTAGACCGTGCCAGCCGTGAGCTGCTCCACATCGATCGTGGGTGGCTGCCCACCCTCCCCGTCCAGATCGCGGAAGGTGAACATCTTGTGCTCGCTGCTATCCATCGAGTGGAAGTGCAGGATCAATGTAGTGATCAACTCCTGCTCCACCGGCTGGCCACCGCTGGGTGGTGCGGTGGGCTTTTCTTTTCTGCATGCGGTGATGGAGAGGGCAAGAAGCAGCAGAAAGGGTCCGTATCCACGGAAGAAAATGCTTTTCATTTTGGTACTGTTATCCGTTGTGTCCAGGGAACTGCCGAATGCACGGCATTAGCGCATGCTACGACCCGTTTGGCCGCGCAGGCGCCCGAAGGCGCGGGCCATTGCCAGCAACATCTCCTTAAGATCGTACCACACCCGGCGGACCGCGATCGGCGGCCTTGAACGTGAAGCCAAGCGCCAGGCCGGACACTTCCGGAACGGGAAGCACTGCGGGCTTCAAGGTTATGGCCACCAGCACGGGTGGCACCTCCATCACCGCCGGTTGCAGCGTAAGCTCACAGATCAGGCAGGCGGTCTCCGTTACCACAACCCCATGCCCATGCTCCGCATGGTGGTGATCGTGCAACCACTGCTTCGGCACGAGCATGAGGCCCATTACCAGGAGCAGCGCGTGTACAGCGATATGGCGCAGGGAGCGCATGGGGCACAAAATTACGGCGGAGGTTCATGGCTGGGCTGATGCCTACTGCCCCTGCTTTACCAACTGCACCTCGGCCAGTATCCGCACCTCGTCGCTCACCACCACACTGCCGGCCTCGGTGACATCATTCCACCTAAGGCCGAACTCCTTGCGGCTTATCTTGCCTGCCACGGTGAACCCGGCCTTGGTCTGCCCATAGGGATCCACCGCTATGCCGGTGTGCTCCACCTTCAGGGTGATGGGCCGGGTGTTGTTGCGGATCGTGAGGTCGCCCTCCAACGTGGCCTCATCGCCGCTGGATGAATAGCGCTTCCCCTCGAAACGCAGCTGGCCGTGTTGTTCGGCATTGAAGAAATCATCCGACTTCAGATGCGTGTCCCGCTGGTCGTTGTTGGTATCGATCGAAGCGATATCGGCCGTGAAAAGGATCTTCTTCGTGGTGTTGAAGTCATCGGTCTCCGTTTCCACCTCGAGATCGAACTTGCGGAAATAACCGGTGACGGTGGTGATCATCAGGTGTTTCACCTTGAACTGGATCTCCGAGTGTGCCGGATCGATCTTCCATGTGATGTTGGCCATTGGTTTGTAATTTGAATGAGGGAATAGGTGCATGAAGTTACATACACCGCATGCCGTTCCATATCATTCGATCACCACAAAATGATGCTGCAATGTGACAGGTCGATCCAAGAAGGAAACCGGTCCCCATACTATTGTCCCTCCTCGGTGGTGGCGAATTCCTCCATCCGTGTGATCAGCCC
>JAEZCB010000065.1 GCA_023412755.1 Bacteroidota bacterium | reverse complement strand
CGGTGGCACCCCGGCAACGGGCGGTACATGGACCTCCCCAGGCGGCGGTTCCCATAACGGCACCTATCAACCGGCCACTCAGGTCGGCGGCACCTACACCTACACCGTGGCAGGCACCTTTCCTTGTCCAAATGCTTCCGCCACTGTGCAGGTGGTGCGGGTAATGGCTCCGCGGGCAGGCACCGATGGTAGTATCACGGTCTGCAGTACGAATGGGCCATTCCCAATGATCGATGTGCTGGGTGGGGATCCCAATGGAGGAGGAAGCTGGTTCAATGGCGCGCTGCAACCTGTTGGCGGCACATTCACTCCTGGAACTACACCTGCCGGTGTATATGGATATGTGGTCACGGGGAACGCCCCCTGCTCCAATGACACTGCCTATGTCACGGTGAATGTGAACCAGGCCCCCAATGCAGGAAGCAACTCCACCTTGACCGTATGCAGCAGCGATGCTCCATTCGCACTTCTCGGAACGCTGGGTGGCTCTCCTGATGCCAATGGAACATGGACCGGACCCAGCGGTGCTACGCATGGCAACACATTCACTCCCGGCACCTCAGTGCCAGGTGGCTACACCTACACGGTGCAAGGACAAACACCCTGCCTCAACGCTTCTGCGGTGGTGGTGGTGAACCAGGTACAGCAACCTTCGGCCGGAACAAATGGCAGTTTCACGCGCTGTTCGACCGACGGGCCTGTTGACCTGACGACCATTTTGGGCGGCACGCCGTTCCCGGGTGGAGCATGGACCGGCCCCGGGCCCTTGAGTGGGAGCATTTTCACGCCGGGCACCAGTGCCCCTGGCACATATACCTACACAGTGGCGGGCACACAGCCCTGCACCAATGCCACCGCGCAGGTGACCGCCGTGGTGAATAACGCACCGGACGCCGGAACCAGCGGAAACATGACCATATGCGCGGATACACCGGAGGTGGATCTGTTCACCGGTCTCGGCGGAAACCCGGATCAGAATGGTTCATGGAATGATGATGATGGTACGAACCAGTTGAGCGGGAATATATTCTCGCCTGCTGGCCTCTCTGCCGGCACATACTCATTCACCTATACGGTACCTGGCATAGGCCAGTGCACAAGCGCCGAAGCACAGGTGCAGGTGACCATAGTGGGTACGCTTAACGCGGGCTCCAACGGCGTATTGAACGTATGCCGCACCAACACACAGGTGGATCTTTTCAACGGCTTGAATGGCACCCCCCAGCAGGGCGGCACCTGGGTGGATCTGGACAATACCGGTGCGCAGACCGGGCAGTACTTCAACGCGAGTTTCGTGCAAGCGGGTACATACACCTTCCAATATCAGCTCATTGGTACGGCAGGCTGCCCTTCGTCAATGGCCAATGTAACGGTGAATGTGACCGCCGCACCGAATGCGGGATGCAATGGAGAAGCGGTGCTATGCGGTAATGGCGCCACGGTGAATCTCTTCAACTATCTTGGATGTGCCCCCGCCACCGGCGGCACCTGGACCCGGAATGGATCCACGGTCTCCTCCAATTACAACCCTGTTCTACATGCCCCGGGAACTTTCATTTATACGGTGCCTGGAAGTGGTCCGTGTGCGAATGCCCAGGCTTCGGTGATCGTTACGGAAGTAGACGCACCGAATGCGGGTACAGGCGGCCCCACCACTGTTTGCTGCAGCGGTGATGCATTCAACATGACGGCGTTGCTCACCGGATCTCCCCAGGCCGGCACCTGGTCCTTCAATGGCGACCCACATACATCCATTTTCCAGCCCTGCGTGGATCAACCCGGGGTGTATGTATACACAGTGGCCGGACAGGCGCCATGCAATGCGGCCACCGCTTCCGTATCCATCACTGTTGTGGATCCAGCGAATGCCGGTGAAAACACCTCCGCGGATGTCTGTAGCGATGACCCGCCGTTCCTTATGCTTTCGTTGTTGAATGATGCCCAGTTGAATGGAACCTGGACATTGCCAGACAATGGGACGAACCCGGCGGGACTACAATACCAACCCGGTTCCAGCACCCCTGGTGAATACATCTATACGGTAGCCGGCGATCCTCCCTGTCCATCGGATGAGGCGATCGTGACGATATTCGAGCATACCGCGCCCAATGCCGGAAATGATGTTTCGGTAAGTTTTTGCTCCAACGGCAGTCCGGTGGATCTCTTCACTGTGTTGCCCGGCAGCCCGGACCCTACGGGTAACTGGTTCAACACGAGCATGGCACCTTTCAATGGCTGGTTCGATCCGCAGACCATGCCCGCAGGCCCATACACTTACGTGGTGCAGGGAGGGCCCTCATGTGAAAATGACACCACGCTTGTTACGGTGAACATTACGCCAGCTCCTAATGCAGGAGAGAGCGCGATCCGTGCCTTTTGCAGTAACAACGCACCATTCTCCATGGTGCTGCAGTTGAATGGTTCGCCACAGTTGTTGGGCTCATGGCATGGGCCGTTGCCTTCCACCGCAGAACACTTGGGCCTTTTCTTCCCTGGTGGAGATACACCCAGCACACCAGGAACTTATGTGTACACCGTACCGGGCACTGGTGGTTGTCCACCGGCCACCTCAACGTTGGAGATCATTGTGAATCCGGCCCCATTCGCAGGTGTGAACGCGAATCTTGCCCTATGCAGCACCAGCGGGGCCCAGAACTTATTCCCACTATTGGGCCCGGATGCACAGCCGGGTGGAACATGGAGTGGCGGCGCAGGGATGAATGGCATCTTCGACCCGGCCATCCATCCATCAGGCACCTATACCTATACGGTAACTGGTCTTTCGCCCTGCTTACCTCATAGTGCCCAGGTAACGGTGACCGTGAACCAGGCACCCAGTGCGGGGTGCAATGGACTGACCACCATCTGCGATAATGCTTCGCCCTTCATGCTCTCGAACATCCTGAACTGCTCACCTGTACTCACTGGTTCATGGACCGGTCCTGACAGCACACATACTGGAATATTCATACCAGGGCAGGATGTTACAGGCGTATACACTTATACTGTGAATGGCACGGCGCCATGCAGCAATGCCACGGCACAGGTAACGGTGATCCAGAATACACAGGCCAATGCCGGGCAGAATGGCGTGGTACAGATCTGTAGCGATCAGCCACCGTTCCAGCTATTCACCCATTTGACCGGAGCCCCTGATGTGGGTGGCAGTTGGCTTGGTCCTTCCCTGCAGCCATTCAGCGGAACGTTCATACCCGGCAGCTCGCCGCCTGGCGTATATACCTACTTCCATAATTCCCTCTCACCCTGCACGAATGATAGCGCAACAGTGACCGTAGTGCAAAGCATTGCTGCCAACGCGGGCTGCAATTCTGCCATACAACTGTGTTCCAATTCAGGCTCAGTGGCGTTGATCGATCTGCTTGGCTGCTCACCGCAGACCGGGGGTTTCTGGACATTCGGCCAGAATGGCCCCCAGGTGGGAGGCCTCTTCGATCCCGCGAACGGGCAGTCTGGCACATACGTATACCATGTGCTTGGAATACCCCCCTGTTCGGATACAACGGCACAGGTGCAGATCACGGTGGTCACGGCACCTTTTGCCGGTACGGATGGTGCCATAGCGGCATGTGTGGACGCCACCTCCATCATATTGGGTAATGCGCTCGGTGGAACATTCACAACCGGTGGCACCTGGACCAACATGCAAGGTGTAGGCACCTTGTCCAATGGTGTCTTCAATGCCACGGGCGTTCCTCCCGGCAGTTACCAATTCCGCTATGTTGTGCAGGGGCTAGGACCATGTGCTAATGACACCTCATTTGTGACGGTGCAAGTGGTGAACGCATTGAATGCCGGTGACGATGCGAACATCAGCGCGTGCTTCGGTGAACTGGTGGACCTTTTCGGTGCGTTGGGCGGCACTCCCCAGGCAGGGGGGCAGTGGCAGGATATCGACAACAGCGGGGCTTTGGTGGCAGGAGCATTCAACACATCCCTGGTGGATCCGGGCACAACATGGCGTTTCGATCACATCCTTCCATCATCGGCGCTTTGTGAAGGAGATACGGCACGCGTGACAGTATCGGTACTTGAAGCACCCAATGCCGGCTGCAATGGCGGCCCCATCAGCGTTTGCAGCAGTGGCACACCGATCGGTCTAAGTAGCATACTCACCTGCTCGCCCGATGGTGGAGGCATTTGGCATGGGCCGCTGGGGGATCATTCTGGCATTTTCGACCCAGAGGTGGATCCGCCCGGGATCTATTGGTATGTTCTGGAGGGGATCGGAAACTGCCCAGGTGATTCAGCTTCGGTGACCGTGGAAGTGCAACAGGCACCATATCCCGGTGAGGATACTTCCGTCTCCATCTGCTCTTCCGATCCTCCGATCCAACTCTTCCCCCTGTTGGGTCCAGATGCCGGATCCGGTGGAAGCTGGTTCTACGTTACGGGCAATGTGCCACATTCCGGTGTGTACAACCCTGCCGTGGATCAACCCGGCGTTTACCGATATCGCCTCACCGCCCAATTGCCATGCGCGAATGCGGACGCATTCCTGACCATTGCTGAACCCGTGGCGCCATACGCCGGGTGCAATGCTTCTGTGAGCCTTTGTTCGAGCAGTGACCCGATCAATCTCTTTTCACACCTCGGATGTTCACCACAGACCGGTGGCACATGGTATGATCCGGAAGGTGAGCCCCATGGATCGCTCTTCGACCCTGGTTTGGACCAAGGTGGCCCTTACCTCTATGTGATCGAAGGTGTGGAGCCTTGTGCCAATGACTCCTCGACCCTTTTCATCGTGCTCACCGCTGCGCAGGATCCAGGTACAAGCACCACGATAAATGTGTGTCTGGCCCAATCCTCAGTGGATCTGTTACAGGCATTGGGAAGCCAGGCCACACCCGGTGGCAACATGACCGACATCAACGGTTCCGGTGCCCTGAGTGGCTACCTGTTCGATCCATCTGCCGCAGGGATCGGTACCTGGAATTTCGTATACGGATTCGCAGCGAACGGTCCCTGCCCGGCGGTAAGCAGTACGATCACCGTGGTGGTGGGTGCAGGCGCCAATGCGGGTGCTGACAGCACACACACCATTTGCGGTCATTATGAGAGTATCGATCTTTTCAACCTACTGGGCGGGGAACCGGATCCCGGCGGCACATGGGAGGATCTTCTCGGTACAGGAGCTTTATTACCTGGCGGGATCCTGAATGCTCAGCTGCTGCCTATTGGGACAACCGCCCAATTCGCCTACCAGATCGACGACCTTGGGTGCGGTTCTGTTGTGGCCATCGTGACGATCACGGCGGCTCCTTACGCTGATCCAGGCACGGATTCCTTGCTGGTGCTGTGCATCACGGGTGGGCCGGTCGCCCTTTTCAATGCCCTGGGGGGCACCCCGGGATCCGGTGGTGTTTGGACCGATCCTGCCAATGCCACACACGATGGCACCTTCCAACCAGGAACGGATATACCAGGTACCTATACCTACACCATGCCGCCGAATGAACATTGCCCGGCCCTTGGCGCGGAGGTGTTCGTGCAAGTGGATCCACTACCCGATGCGGGGGTCGATGGTATGATCCTCGTTTGCGACACCGTTACAGCGTTGCCCTTGTTCGAAGGACTGACTGGATCACCTCAAGCCGGCGGGCAGTGGGTGGCGATCAGTGACGTGGGTAATGCACTGACAAATGGTCTTTTGAACACGTCCCTTCTGCAGCAGGGCACGTATGCGTTGCAGTATACAGTGACATCGGTGGCTTGCGGCTCGGATTCCGCTATCCTGGATGTGCAGGTGATAGAAGGAGTGTCGGTGGGTGCTATCGAAACCGAATGCCAATTGGCGCAACGCACCTACACGGTATCCTTCGCGTTGATCGGCGGTGATCCTGCCAGTTACAGCATCACGGGAATAACAGGAAGTGTTTCATCCGGACCGCCGTACATCTTCATCAGCGACCCGATACCTGTGAGCCAGGACTATGAGATCACCGTTACCGATGGCTCCGGTTGTGCCACATCGATACTTACAGGTGGAGCACCTTGTGAGTTCCAGGAAGAGATCTTCATCCCCGAATCCTTCTCTCCGAATGATGATGGGATCAATGATGTGTTCCAGATCCCGGGTATCGAAGGATTCCCGGAGAACTCGGTGGTGATATTCAACCGGTGGGGAAGTAAGGTCTATGAGGCCGCCGGATATGACAACCGTACCGTGTTCTGGGACGGGACATCGGTATCCGCGTTGATCCAGGGCAAAGCGCCGGCCGGTACCTATTACTATGTCATCGAGCTCGGTGGCGGCGGGGGAACCTACACGGGCTTCATCTACCTGAACAGATGATCATTCGCACCACAGCTTCAGCTTTCCTGGCGGTGATCATCCTCATCGCTGCACGCCCTGCATCGGCCCAACAGGATCCCATGTACAACCAGTACATGTTCAATACCCTGGCATTCAATCCCGGCTATGCGGGAAGCGCGAAGATCTTCAATGTGATGGCCTTGAGCCGGCACCAGTGGGTGGGATTTTCTGGAGCACCGGCCACACAAACGCTGCTTGCGCACACACCTTTGAAGGCACAGAATTTCGCCGTTGGCCTCACCGCGATCAATGACAAGGCCGGGCCGGTAAGGCAGACCAGCGTCTTCGGCGACTTCGCATACCGGATCAGGTTGACCGCCGAGTCTCAACTCGCATTCGGTTTGAAGGGTGGTTTCAATATCCACCAGGCGGATATAGCTTCTCTTTCCACCGTGGAACAGGATCCCGCGAACGTCAATACTCCAGGCAGGCTGCTGCCCAATTTCGGTTTTGGTCTATTCTGGCATAGCGACCATTACTACATCGGCCTCTCCGCTCCCAAACTGCTGGAGAACGACCTGCAGGTGAACACGTCCACCGTGATCCTTACCACGGCCCAGGAGAGGCGGCATTACTTCCTGATCGGAGGGTATGTCATGGATCTTGACCGGGACTTCAAGTTCAAGCCATCCTTCATGCTCCGCACTGTGGCCGGTGCCCCCTTGTCCCTGGACCTTAACGCTAATTTCCTCTTTCGCGAGCGCATCTGGTTCGGGGCCATGTACCGTTTGGGCAACGCCTTTGGACTGATGGGTCAGTACCAGATCAACGACCAGTTGCGAGCAGGCTATGCTTTCGATCTCACCACTACCCGCATCGGCGCTTACAATGCGGGCACACATGAGATAATGCTCAGCTACGATCTGCGTTTCATTCAAGGCCGCACAATTTCCCCACGCTATTTCTGATGTTCCGCCACAGGATCCTGCTCACCCCGCTTTTCTGCCTGCTGGCCATGGCCATGCTCGCACAGAGCAATGCCGAGTCGGTGGTGCGTGAGGCCGACAGGCATTTCGAGCAAATGGCCTATGCCCGCGCCATTGAAGGGTATAGGTATGCCGCTGACATGGGCGCGATCAATGATCATGTGACACGGCGGCTCGCAGAGAGCCATATGATGCTGGGCAACACCGAAGAGGCCGAGCGCTGGTACTCCACCGTGGTGAAGTTCCTGAACCGTGAACCCCGGGACCTGTTCAACTATGCCCAGGCACTCAAAAGCAACGGGCGCTACTCCGAAGCAGAGGAATGGATGGACCTGTATCTGGCCACCGTTGATCCCGATGGGCAGGAGCGTAGCAACATCAGTGGCTTTGCGAAGAAATTCATCCAGGACCTCGACCGCTTCCGCATCTGGCCGGTTACGATCAACACCGAATTTTCGGATTTCGGGCCGGCCTGGTTGGGCAATGACCAGGTGATCTTCACCTCGTCCCGCAATGAAACAGTTGGCATCGAACGCAGGGCGGCCTGGAACGACCAGCCCTTCCTGGACCTCTTCGTGGCCAATGTGACGCCGGATGGCGACCTGGTAGATGCCCGGCCACTGCCCGGTTCTGTGAATACCCGCTTCCACGAGGGGCCGGCAACAGCGAGCTCGAATGGGGATGTGCTCTGGTTCACTCGGAACAATTACCACAAAGGCCGTTCGAAAAAGAGCAGCCAGGGCATCAGCCGCCTCAGCCTCTTCAAGGCCTATCAGCACATGGGCAAATGGTCCGGTGTGGAGGAATTCCTGTACAACAATAGCGAGGTCTCCATCGGCCATCCCGCGCTATCATCGGATGGAAATACGCTCTATTTCGTGAGTGATATGCCTGGTGGCATAGGTGGCACTGACATTTATGTGTGCCATCTCCAGGATGGGCAGTGGAGTGAACCGAAGAACCTGGGTCCCTCCGTGAACACACCGATGAACGAGGTCTTTCCATTCATCGGCAACGATGGCACTTTATACTTCTCCTCTGATGGGCATCCCGGGTTGGGAGGTCTGGACATCTTCGCAGCCGCCCCATTGAACAAAGGCGGGTTCCGGCCAGCGATGAATGTGGGGGCACCTGTGAATGGGCCAAAGGATGATTTCAGATTCATCATTGATCAGGACAATCGCCGGGGATACTTCTCCAGCAACAGACCAAGCGGCAAGGGCGATGACGACATCTATGGATTCGAGATGTTCTACCCGCTCGAAGAAAGATATCTGGTAACCGGGATCGTGATAGACGATGAATATGACATCCCTGTGATCGGCGCGGATGTCACGCTCTACGACCTTGATGGCAAGATGATGGCAAGCGGGAGCACTGATGGCCGAGGCGAGTATGCTTTCCCTGTGGAGAAGAATTCCCTATACCGCGTGGTAGCGAAAATGGCCGGACGGCACGAAGCTCAGAAGCATCTGGACACGAAGAACATCGAACGAACACAGATCATTTCACGAGATCTGCGCCTTCTGGCCGAACAGGGCATTTTGTTGCGCGGTGCCGTCAAGGAAAAGGATGGCAAGGGCTTCATTGAAGGAATGACGGTGAGCCTCGTGAACACGAGCAGCTTTCATTCGGAAACACAGCAGACGGGAGAAAGCGGGGATCTCCGTTTCCGGCTTCAACCGAACGAAGAATTCGAAGTCCACTTCGAGAAGGAAGGATATTTCAGCCAGAGCGTGCCCATTTCCACCGCCGGAATGAAGCAGGGCGTGATCGACCTGAATTCCGTAAGGGATCTAGCCTTTGAGAACGTGGAGGTCGGCCGCCCCATTCCATTCAAATATGTGAACTGGAAAGATGGCAGGGCCAATCTGGATCCCGTGGCCAAGGCGGAGTTGGAGCTGCTGGTGGAGCGCATGATTGTGAATCCCCGGATCGAGATCGAGATCGCGGTGCATAGCGATGCACGGGGGAATGCCAACGAAAAGCTGAAACAAACGCAGAAGCAGGCGGACACCATCATGGAATACCTGCGCAACAAGGGGGTGCCCAAGGACCGGATGTCCGCCAAGGGCTATGGAAGTACCCAGGTGCTTAACCATTGCCTGCCTGGGATCAGCTGCAGCGATGAGGAGCACGCTGTCAACAGGCGGAGTGAATACACGGTTGTAAGGATCCGAGAGTGATCCATATTAAAGGGAAGCGGTCCTCCCACCATCCACAGGCAGATTGATCCCATTGATGTAGGCACCGGCCGGACCGGACAAGAAGGTGATCGCATAGGCGATCTCCTCCGGCTGCGCGAAACGGCGCATTGGGATCTCGTGCATCATCTCACCGGCCACCTCCTGCTCCTGTCGTGATGTCGCCTTCGCTTTATTACCAATGATCTGAGCGAGCCGCTCCGTACCGGTCGCGCCAGGCAGCACATTGTTCACCGTGATGCCATGGGGACCAAGTTCATTGGCCAGCGTCTTCGCCCAATTGGCCACAGCACCACGGATCGTATTGCTCACGCC
>JAEZCB010000274.1 GCA_023412755.1 Bacteroidota bacterium | reverse complement strand
CTCACATATCCGGGATGGGCTGCAGGTAAATGGATAAGCAGGGTCGATCATTCGGCCTGTGCCCAATGATCGCACCGCTTACGCTCTTGCTCCTGAGCGCCGCAGCCACCTCGGCAATACGATCGTGCCCACAAAGAGGTAGAGGTAGTAGCTGAGCAGGCGCCAGATCACGGCGATGGCCCCGATGAATCCTACAGCGGGAAGCAGGTCGCGGAAGAACCCAGCGAAGGCCACTTCGGCCACACCGCTGCTGCCTGGTGTGGGGCTGATCAGCAGGATGACCCACATGATCAGCTGGCGTGCGTAAAGTAGCAGGTGGTCGCTTACTGAGAAGAAGGCCGCTGCTATTAGATTGACCACCAGAAAACGCGAGCCCCAGGAGAATACGGTGGCAAGGAAGGCTTTGGACCAGAAGCCAGGACTCTTGTCACGCAACTCCGCGGAGGTGGTCACGATATCATCACCCACCTTGATCACCAACGGTCGCCAGCGGCGCAGGAAACGCAACCGGAACACGTTGAGCAGGATGTACTTGAATGCTCGTGGCTTGAAGAACACACCGTAGAAGATGACGAGCACCATGAGCAGGATGAAGCTGTAGCCGATCCAGAAAATGGTCTTGATGGGCAGGCCCCAGAAGGCGTTGTCCAGCTGCTCGGGGAAGAGTTGTCCAGCGCCAACCGCCAGAAAGACCAATGGCACCATGATCACATAGAAGAGTTCATCCATGAGCGCGGTGACCAGCACGATGGAGGTGGCACGGCCCAGAGGCACCCCTTCTTTGCTTATGATGAACATGGCCACACCGGAGCCACCCACCACACTCGGTGTAAGCGCCGAGGCGAATTCCCAAAGCATGGTGACATCGAAGGCCTGCCGCCAGTTGAGACGGCCATCTGCCAGTACGCGTATGCGGTAGATATATCCCAGGTCCCGGAAAGCGGTGGCGATCACGGCCATGGCCATCCAGAAGGTGCTGTACCAGGTCCATTCTATGGACCGTAGTACCTGGGTTGCTGTCATACGCCGGTACTGCCCTTCACCCTCGCCCACATATTCGAATTGGGTGGGATCTCCCAGGTCCGGCATGCCACCTTCTTCGGAACCCACCCACACATACTCGCCGGGCCCATCCAGCACCAGTTCGAAACGTTCCTTGCCGAGATCGCGCCAGAGCAGCCAGCCGGCGGCGAGCATGCCGATGATCACCGGCAGCATTACCCGGCGCATGCGGAAGTTGGAACGGAACTCCTTCTCCTTGCCGGGTGCTGCCTCGCCTGCGGACATTCTAACTTCGCCGCCCTCTTTCCAAGGGCGGGGCCAAGATACCCGTCATTTCGCAACGGTCCCTGCATGTCCCGCCGCTCTTTGGCCCACCTTGCCTTATTCACGGTGAATCTGATCTACGGGATCAACTATGTGGTGGCGAAGGGGCTGATGCCGGTGGTGATCTCCCCCGCCGGGTTCATTTTGCTGCGGGTTATGGGGGCGGGTCTGCTGTTCTGGCTGCTGCGCCTCTTCAGGCCGGAGAAAGTGGCCTTGCCAGACCTGCTCCGCCTTTTTCTGTGCTCGCTCTTCGGTGTGGTGATCAACCAGACCATGTTCTTCGAAGGGCTCATGCGTACTTCGCCGGTCAATTCAAGCATCATCATGGTGGCCTCACCCATCCTGGTGCTTGTGCTTTCCGCCATGCTCATTGGGGAGCGTGTGACCTGGCTAAAGATCCTGGGCGTGGTGTTGGGTGCGGGTGGCGCTGTATCCCTGGTGTTGCTGGGACCTGAGGATGCGGGCCGCACCAGCTCCCGGCTGGGAGACCTGTTCATATTGGTGAACGCGGCCAGCTATGCGCTTTTTCTGGTGATGGTGAAACCCCTGATGGCACGCTACTCCGCCATCACCGTAATGGCCTGGTGCTTTCTGTTCGGCCTGCTTGTGGTGCTCCCCTTGGGCCTGGGCGATCTGCTGGCTGTGAACTGGGCGGGGATCACGTTGCCCATCGGAATGGCGCTGGGCTTCGTGGTGGTGATGGTGACCTTCGTGGCCTACCTGCTTAACACTTGGGCGCTACGCGTTGTGGAGCCGAGCCTGGTGGGGATCTATATCTACATGCAGCCGCTCATGGCCGTTACGCTTTCCTGGGCATTCATGCGTTTGGGGGCACACCGGCTTGGCATCCCCGGGGAGTATGATGCCACTTTAGGTGTGCCGCAAATGCTGTGCGCGGCGGCCATCTTTCTGGGCGTGCATCTGGTGGGGAGGAAGCAGCGGCGGCCTTGAGCGAACATGCCACTACCTTTGGCCGGCGCATGATACGATCCATGACAGGCTTCGGCCGGGCGGAAGGCACGGCCATGGACCGCAAGGTGGGCGTGGAGATCCGTACGCTTAACAGCAAACAGCTGGATCTGCTGGTGCGCCTGCCGGGCCCATTCAAGGATAAGGAGGTGGAAGTGCGCCAGATGGTGGGAGATACCGTGGTACGTGGCAAGATCGAGCTGTATGTCTCCATGGAAGGGCAGCAGGCCACCAAGCGTACCACTTTCGATCGGGAATTGGTGCGCACCTATCATGCGGAGCTTTCAACATTGGTGAAAGAGGTGTCTCCTAGGTCCACTTTGGATGTGCTCGGCTACGTCCTTCGCATGCCCGATGTGCTCGTAACGGCGAATGAGACCGCCGAAGAGGAGGAGTGGGCAAAGGTGCGGGCGGCCATATCAAGCGCCTTGGAGGATCTGGATCGCTTCCGCAAAAGCGAGGGTGCACGGCTCGCCGATGATCTGAAGGCACGTGTGGGCCGTATCCAGCAATTGCTGGATGAAGTGGAGACGCTGGACCAGGGGAGGATGGACCGTACCCGCGACCGTTTAAAAGGCAAATTGGCCGAATTGCAGGTGAATGTGGATGCGGACCGGTTCGAGCAGGAGTTGGTCTATTATCTGGAGAAACTGGACATCAATGAAGAGAAGGTGCGCCTGCGAAGCCATTGCACATATTTTCTGGAGACCATGTCTGGCGATCCGCAACAGGGGCGTAAGCTCAGCTTCATTGGCCAGGAAATGGGGCGGGAGATCAACACCCTGGGTTCCAAAGCGAACGATGCCACCATTCAGCGTCTGGTGGTGATGATGAAGGATCAACTGGAAAAGGTGAAGGAGCAGGTCTTGAACATCCTATGAAGGAGGGGCGGTGCATCATTTTCTCGGCACCTTCGGGCGCAGGCAAGACCACCATTGTACGCCACCTGCTGGACCAGGATCTTGGGTTGCGGTTCTCCGTTAGCGCAGCCACGCGGAAGCAACGTGCGTACGAAATGAATGGGCGCGATTACCACTTCATGAGCGAAGCACGATTCAAGGAGCTGGTGGAGATCGGTGGCTTTGTGGAGTGGGAGGAGGTTTACCCTGGGCATTACTACGGAACATTGCGTTCAGAGATCGAACGGATATGGAACGAAGGCCATACCCCGATATTCGATGTGGATGTGGTGGGAGGTCTGGACCTCAAAGCGGCTTTCGGTGAAAACGCGCTGGCCATATTCGTGAGACCACCGTCCATGGATGTACTGGAAGCACGCCTGCGGGAGCGGGCCACCGAAAGCCCGGAAAATTTGCAACTCCGTCTGGCCAAGGCCATGCATGAAATGGGTTATGCCGATCTCTTCGACGTGGTGTTGTTGAATGATGACCTGGACAGGGCATGTGCCGAGGCATGTGATCGTGTGCGGGAATTCCTGAGCGCATGAGGATCGGTTGCCTTTTCGGGACCTTCGACCCACCGCATGCCGCCCATGTGGCGGTGGCCCGGCATATGCGGGACCATGCCGCCCTCGATCAGGTATGGCTTGTGGTAACGCCGGAGAACCCGTTCAAAAGCGGCATGCACCGAAGTCCGGACGACCATCGGCTGGCCATGGTGCGGCTGGCGTTGATGAAGGAGGACAATATCCTGGCCAGCGGCATAGAGCTGGACCTGCCCAGGCCCAATTACACGGTGGATACCCTTTCCTTCATGCGCCTGCGGTTCCCGGATGATCGTTTCAGCCTGATCATTGGCAGCGATAACCTGGCGACCTTCCATACATGGAAGAATGCGGGTGAGATACTGCAGCACCATGAATTGCTGGTGTATCCACGACCGGGTTTTGAGGAGCATTTGCGTTCGGCCGATCTTGCCGGACATGAAAACGTGCGGATCATTTCCGATGCTCCCATGATGGACACATCATCCACAGCGATCCGCGAGGCGATCCGGAACTGGCGGCCTGTGGACCATCTGGTGGCACCGCAGGTACTGAGCTACGTGCGCCAACACAAGCTCTACACGGCTAAAGGCCGCTGAGGGAGATCGGCTCCACGCGCATGGCCATGCGAGAGAGATGGTCCCGCAGCACTTGCGCGGCCTGTTCGAAGCTGCGTTCGTTCACCACATGCAGGTCACAATGATGGCGGTATGGCAGCAGGTACTGGCGGTACGCCGGCAGCACATGGTGCTCCCATTGGTACAACACCTCGTCATCGCCATAACCCCGTTCCCGTGCGTCGCGGTCCAGTCGCCGCCGTAGCTGCACATCCTCGGATGCTTCTATGAAGACACGCAGGTCGAACAGCTCGAAGACCGGGGCATGGTGCAGTATGAATAGGCCTTCCACAATGATCACCGGGGCCGGCCGCAATTCCACCAGACCCGCTTCCCGGCCTTCCTGATTGAATGTGTATTCCTTGCGGAACACCGAGCCTCCTGCGATGAGCGTGCGCAGGTCGCGTTCCAATGCCGGAAGGTCCACCGCCCCAGGCAGATCGAAGTTCAGCCGTCCGTTGGGATCAAGGGCCTGCATTTCCTTGGGATGGTAATAATCATCCTGGGAGATCACACAGACAGAACCTTCAGGAAGGGCCTTTTCCAGGGAGCGTACCAGGCTTGTTTTGCCAGATCCACTTCCGCCGGCTATGCCGACGAGGTAGGCCCCTTTGTGCATGGCCGCAAATGTAGCCGGTGGCGCCCGTCCGGCAAGGGCACGGCCGCCATGATCTGTACCAGAGCGGCAACAAATGGCCGGTATGGCGATCTCCGGATCTCCGTGACAGCCGCAGGTTCCAGCGGATCGGGCAGGTTTGGCATGTGACTTGACATGGGCGGGTACCAACGACCTACGAACATGATGCACCAGATCCAACGATACCTGCGCCTGAAGCGCGAAGCCACCCGTCTGATGCTGCAAGGCGATGTGGAGCGGTACATGCGCGCACTGCGCCTGATGAGCAGGCTTACTGTTCAGTAAGAGCGCGTCCCAAGAATTTTCACATGCGGTGGATCTTTTTCGGCCGAGACGCCGTAGAAGGCCACATGACGAGGAAGGATAAAGTAGCCTTCATCAAAAGCAGCAAGCGCAAAACGCACGTGTACAACGACCTGAACAAGTACACGGACCAGCAGCTGAATGACGTGATCCGGGAGATCGTGCAGGGACTGATCCGCGAAAGTGAGATCATCGCCAATGCATACATCAACGGATACCGTTGATCTGCTGCTACGCGCGAACCGCGGAAGGCAGAAGACACAGGTAACCGGGCCTCGCGAATTTCGCGGGGCCTTGTTACTTCCGGCGGTTGTTGTTCCTCCACGCCAGCCCCAGGCAGTACCCCGCGCTGATCCAAACCACGTTCGGCCTATCCCGATGATCCAGATACTCCGCTTCCAATAGCCGCCGTCCCCCGCCGATCAGGTAGCCCAAAGAAATGTACACATCATGATAGAGCTCATCCAATTCTGAACGGGCGCCCACTCGAAGGCCGGCTGGGAACACCAGGCCTGTTCCCGTTTCTTTTGGCAGCGGCACACGGAAAAGTACGCCGGCCTCGCCGTGATAAACATCCGGTTCCACGGCCATTCTTACACGGCGGAGGCCGATCGTGGAGGCCAAATAGAATGTTTCGCCAGGAAAATACTGGGAGCGGTATTGCAGGCCGAACGAGTTGCGGAATAAATAGTATTTGCCTGTGTATTCCGGATGGACCACTTCACCCTGGATATGGATCCCGGGGGTGAACACGGACCATGAGGCCAGAAGGTCCAATCCCAAAGATATTCTTTCGGACACCTGCATGTCCCCGCCCACCAACAGTTTGGGAACCGGCCTAAGTGTGATCGTTTCCAGATGGAATGGGGTGGCGCGTATGCCGAACTGGCCAGCCACATGGAATGAAAGGAACAGGGCCAGTGGAAGGATGAAGGCACGCGACCAGCGGAGACCGGTGGGTTCCTGTTCCATCACAGTTGCGAAGGTATCCCGCCTTCTACCAACCTATGCCGTTGCTGTATCCCACCAATAGATACGGTATGGAGAAGGTGTCCTTCGTATCCAGCCAGGGCCTATCGGATGTGCTGCGCTCTGTGTCGAACATGCGCTTGCCTGATCCAACGTTGTATCCCGCAGCGATATAAAGATCGCCATACCAATTTTCCAGATCACTGCGAAAGCCGAACCGGAGGCCGATCGGGATCAGCAGGGCCCTATCGCTCATGGTAACAGGGGATAGCGACGGATAAGACTGGAACTGGAAGTACTCGAATGTGACGTGGCGGATGCCGATGGTGCTACCTACATACCCTGCACCGGACCAAAAGAAGATGGATCGGTACTGTAGCCCTACGATCTTCATCCGCAGCGTATGATCCGATCCCTGTACGCTGAAAGCGGTTCCATCCAAACCCTTGAAAGCATTGAAATTGTGGGTTAGATCCAGCCCCACGGAAAGACGTTCGGTGAGGTCACCGTCCACGCCGGCCAAAATGTTGAAATGGCCACGGCGTGTGATCATCTCCGCATCGAAGATCGTTATCCGGATCCCGGTCTGGGCAGTGCTGGTCAGCGCCAGCAAAAAAGTGGCGAGCCACAAGAAAAAGCGGCTTGCGCGGACCCGCATTGTCACCAGCCTATCCCGAAGGAATATCCTGCGGAGAACCAGATCTTCTTCAGTTCGTGCTTTTTTTCCAGTACGATCTTCTCGCCGCCCGCACGCATACCATCGAAGATGGTCTTCCCACCACCGATGTTATAGCCCAGACCAACATATACATCGTTATACCAGCCATCCAGGTCGTTGCGGAAGCCTAACCTTAGACCGACAGGGATCAAGGTGAAGCGCTCCGTGCGCCGGTATTCGATCAGGTTGTAATTGGAGTTGTAGCGATCCGCGTTCAATTCCATCGCTATGGATCTAAAGCCGATGGTGGAGGCGATGTAGCCCATATCGGACCAGAAATAGGAAGACCGGTATTGCAGGCCGAAGGATCGCTGGGCCAGGGCATAATCCTGGCCATAGGTGCTGTACGGATCATAGTCCAGCAGATCGCCGAGCCCGAAGAAGAGAAGACTACGGGTGACATCCACGCCTATGGACATCCGGTCATTGATGTCCCGATCAAAACCACCAAGCAGATTCCACTGCCAGCTGTTCACAGAGCGTTCGAAATCCAGCACAGAAAAGCGGATACCCGTCTGTGCGGTGGAACAAAGTTGCATGCCGAGGAAAGCCATGCCAAGAAGAAAGCCGCGTATTGCCATGGTCATTCAATGGTGAGGTTCAACATCTCCAACGCTTTTGTGATAGGCACTCCGAACCCAAGGCCTTCCAGGCCTTTTCCGGAGATCTTCATGGTGGCCACACCCACCACCTTGCCCTCCTCATCCAGCAAGGGCCCGCCGCTGTTTCCCGGGTTTATGCTCACATCCGTCTGCAGGAATTGGAAGCCATCCAGATCGCGGCGCCCACTGAGGATGCCCCGGGTAACGCTTTGGCCCAATGACTGATCCAGCGGAGTGCCGATGGCGAAGATCTCTTCGCCCAACATGAGTCCTTCATCGTTGCCGATGGTGAGTGCGGGCATGTCGGAGGCGGCCACTTTCACCAGTGCAAGATCGAAATCCTTGTTGGTCTTCAGCACCTGGCCGTCCAAGGTGAACCCCTGTTCGAACTTCACCTTCACCAGGGCCTCATTGCCTACCACATGTTCATTGGTGATCATGTAGCCATCGTTGCTTACGAGAAAACCGCTGCCATGGCCTTTCTCGGTCTGTATGGTCACCACCGCCTTCACCAGCGCGGACAACATCTCCTTGCGGCCATTGTAGGCTATGGGACTCGGCCTGGGTATGTTCACTGCCGCACCTTTGGCATGGATCAGGCTGGCACCATAAGCGCTGGAGACCTTTTCATGCAGGTCGGGATCCTCCGTCAAGCGCCGTGCGGAATGTGCCATGGCCTCATAAAGCAGTTCCCTGCTGTTGGTGCCGGTGGCGTAGTAGGTGCTCTTGGTGGTGAAGGTGAAGAGCACACTATCCTTGATGGTACCGCTCATGAACTTCCAGTCGATCTCGATGTCCAGGCTGCCGAAACAACGCTCCTTCTTACCGTAAAGATCCCCATGGACGCCACGGATCAGTGGGCGCATGTACACCTTGCTTCGCTGCACGGCCTCATCTCCCTTGCTGGTGCCGAGCCGCACGGTGCGCGTTTCGATCCATGAATCCTTCAGCGCGGTCGTGACCGCACCAGTGAAATTCTCCACGTAGGTGAGTTCCCGAAATAGACCATCCTTGGTCATGGTGATCTTCTTGCTGCGGTAAGTGCCCAGGTCCGGCCGGTCTCCCAGATCCAGATCGATGCCTGCCAAGGGTATGGAGAAGTGCGAGAGATCCTCCCTGTGCTCCTTGTATAGCTGCACCTTGTGGCTCTTCACCGGGATCACGTACAGGTCCGGGTTGTTCTTGTCGAAGATGTAGGGTATGCCCAGCAGCATGGCATCCACGAACAATACACCACTGTTCTCACGTGGACGGATGATCAGGGTGGTGGGCTTGTACCCGGGGTGGCGGAATTCGATCCGTACCTCCTCGCCATCATCCGGATGATAGGCATATTCAAAAGGCGTTGTTCCTTTCTGATTGCCATTCACATGTACCGCGGCACCATGAGGCTCAGACTCCAATACCAGGGAATGTTTGTTGCTGTTCAATATGGAGGCACAGCTTCCAAGCAGGAGCGGAAGCATGGCCAGCCCCATGGCCTGCGGCCAGCGGGGCCATTTCACGATCGTCAACATGGCGACAATATCCGGAAAATGTGGATCGGTAAAGCGCTCCGGTCCTAGAAAATGAAGGTGAACGCATTCTCCCACCGGTAATTCAATTCCGGTATCCCGGGTGCCATGCGTGTGTCGCGCTGCAAATTCAGGCGTGTATCTATGGCGAAGCGCCGCGTGGCCCGCACCCTCAGCAAGCCTTCGATGGAGAAGCGGTTGTCCTTTATCTCGCCGATCTTCGGCTGGTAATACATGAGGAAGGTGAACTGCAGTTGCGGTTCGATCTTGAAGGCCACGGATAGATAGCTGCTGCTACGGGTGCCTGTGTACATCAGTTCATTCACCCGATCCACCTCGTATTCCCCCATGATCGCGGTACCAAGTACAAGGCGAAAATTGGTGGTATCCTTAAGCACCAGCCGCGGACCCACACCGATCAGCCACCGCTCATCAATGCGTAGCGGTTTGTTGTATTGCAGCTGGGCGAAACCCTCTGCATACAACGGCCCGCGCCAATGGTAGTTGTAGCGCACATGCTGGAAGCCTGTATTCCGGAAGGCGTTGGACTCCACGCGATCCACTGTGAGATCCGTCACGAAGAATGCCCGATGGGCATCATGCACATACTGCACTCCACCATGCGCACCCAGGGCTGTGCTGCGTTGGGTGTTCTCGGTTACGTGAAAGCGGAAACCGCCTTGAGCGGACCACCGGGCTGTATCATTGGCGAAACGCTTATTCTCAATGTTCACCACTTGGGCACGGGCCAGAACAGGCACGGCAATGAGCAGGAAGAAAAGAAAAGTGCGAGCCCACATCGATCGCAAAGATGGTACCCTTGGCCGCTGGTTCGGGTGTTCGCCTTCAACCGAGAGATCAAGAAATGGGGTGGCAGTAGTGCGCTATGGTGTTCATGGAAAACTTACCTTCGATCCATGAGTGGGTCCGTGGTGAAGAGATGGCGGCTGAAGCGGCCGGCCGATGATGTGCTGGCGCAGGAATTGGTACATGAGCGTTGCACCTTGCCCGCAGCGCGGTTGCTTGTACAACGCGGGATCACGGACAAAGCACAGGCAAGCAGCTTCTTTAGACCGGACCTTGGGCAGCTCCATGATCCGTTCCTCATGGCGGATATGCACCTTGCGGTGGAGCGCATTGAGCGTGCCATCGGGAATGGTGAACGTATCATGATCTATGGCGATTATGATGTGGATGGCACCACGGCCGTGGCACTGGTCTATTCCTACCTGCGGAAATTCACCGGGAACATCACCTTCTACATTCCCGACCGCTATGCGGAAGGGTATGGGATCTCCTTCCAAGGCATCGATCATGCGAGGGAGGACGAGGTGGATCTGATCATTGCCCTGGATTGTGGGATAAAAGCGTTGGACAAGGTGGAGTACGCCTCATCCAAGGGCATCGACTTCATCATATGCGATCATCACCGGCCAGGCCCGGAACTACCGAAGGCCGTGGCCGTTCTGGATCCCAAGCGGGAGGATTGTGACTATCCGTATAAGGAGCTTAGCGGTTGTGGCATCGGCTTCAAACTGATGCAGGCCTTCACCCAGCGCAACAACATGCCCGAGATGGATCTCTGGCCGCTGCTGGACCTGGTGGCCGTAAGTACAGCATGTGACATAGTGCCGGTGACGGGGGAGAACCGGATCCTGGCCCATCATGGTCTCCAACAACTCAATTTCGATCCCAGACCAGGATTGAAAGTGATGATGGGCATGGCCAACGTGAAGAAGAAGTTGTGCGTTACCGACCTGGTCTTCACCATTGGCCCAAGGATCAATGCCGCAGGCCGTGTGGAGCATGGAAGGCAGGCCGTGGAATTGCTGCTTTCGCATGATGTGAAACAGGCCGAACAGATCGGTCTGCGCGTGGATCTCAATAATTCCCACCGGCAGGAGCTTGATAAGGAGATCACCCAACAGGCGTTGGAGATGATCGCCACGGACCCAGGCCTCCACGATGCCTGGAGCACCGTGCTGTTCCAGGAGACCTGGCATAAAGGCGTCATCGGGATCGTGGCTTCCCGCCTGATCGAACGTTATTACCGCCCCACCATCGTGCTCACCGAAAGCAATGGCAAGGCGGTGGGATCCGCACGCAGCGTCAAAGGCTTCGATGTGTATGAGGCCATCAACGCATGCAGCGACCTGCTGGACCAATTCGGCGGGCACATGTATGCTGCGGGACTCACCATGCCATTGGAGAATGTGCCGCTGTTCCGGGAGCGTTTCGAACAGGTGGTGCGCGAAAGTTTGAATGAGGAACTGCGCATTCCGGAGGAGGAGATCGATGTGGAGTTGCGGCTGTCCGATCTTTCCACACCCCTTATGAAGGTGCTCAAACACATGGCCCCCTATGGTCCTGGCAATATGCGTCCCCTCTTCCTCACGCGTGGTGTGGTGGACAAGGGCCAGGCCCGCATCGTAGGCAATGACCATCTGAAGCTTTGCCTCAGCCACCCGGAGGATCCAAAACTGCATTTCGATGCCATTGGATTCCGCATGGCGGCCCATCTTGACCTGATCAGCAGCGGCGAACCATTCAGTGTGCTCTACTGCCTGGAGGAGAATGAGTGGCAGGGTAGGAAGTGCATTCAACTGAACATCAAAGACATCAAACCAGGAGTGAAGGGCATACTGGCGGACGAGAAGGACGAGGAGGTGCTGGTGGCGGATCTAGCCTGAGGTTCCCGAATATCCTTGACCATCCATGAAGATCAAAGCTCCCTTGCTCCTATTGGTGTTCCTTGCCGGTATGGCCCAAGGGCAGACCGG
>JAEZCB010000232.1 GCA_023412755.1 Bacteroidota bacterium | reverse complement strand
GTCCAGAACACATCGCGGCTATGTGATCGAGACCATCGAACGCCCTCAAATGACCTACATCGGCAAGCGTGAAAAGAAACTAAAGTGGACCGAATTCGAGAAGTTCTATGGTCAGAATTTCGGTGGAGCGTATGCCGCCGCAGGTGCTCAGGGGATCGAACCCGTATGCTGCCCAAGCGGCATCTTCTTCGCATGGAATGAAGAAGAACAGACTGCTGATGTGATGGCCGGGATCCCTGTGAAGGGTGGTGAGGAAATTGTGGTGAAGGGATGGGAAACCTACACCGTACCCACCTCCAAGATGCTGCATATCAAGTACTACGGCGCATATGATAAGTCCGCAGAAGCCCACTATGCGATGGATGATATGATCAAGGCGAATGGCCTGACGCATTACGGGAATGTGATCGAAGAGTATGTCACTGACCCAAGCCAGGAGCCTGATACCGCCAAATGGCTCACGAACATCTATTACATGGTGCGGTGATCCGCAAGCGCCCGATCAAGAAACCCCGGTATGGCAGCCGGGGTTTTTCTTTGTGGGGATGGAGATCCATTATGCGCCTTACCGGCTGCTGTTCCGGCGGCCTTTCGGTACAGCACATGGTACCCGTGATGGGACTGACGCTGTTTTCATAAGGATGCGCCGCAACGGGATCACCGGTCATGGTGAGGCCACTACGCCGCCATACCTCAAGGAACAGCAGGTAAATGTTATAGCGATGTTGAGCCGCATGGGCATCAAGGATCTGGATGAGCTTGTGGCAAACGGGTTCCCGGTCGATGGACCTGCGGCAAGAGCGGCGATGACCACCGCCTATTTTGACTTGATATCCAAGGAGAAAGACATAGATATCGATGAATTGCTTGAAGTGCGGATCGATAGTGGATCAATTGTTCGTCATGATGTCATCACCTTGGGTTTGGGACCTTTGGAGGATATTGATCCGGAGTTACAGCAACTGCCAGCCTTCAACTCGCTGAAGATCAAGCTCGATGGCAACGATGACTTGAGCAGGCTTGAACGCATTCTCACGCAGGACGGACGGCCCGTGCTGCTTGATGCCAACCAGGCTTGGTGTTCGTTGGATCATGCACTGGAAGTTTTGGAACTGGTGGGAACCCGTTGTATTGGGCTGGAACAGCCATTTCCAGTTGAACGGACGGATCTTCAAACGGAGCTGATCGGTCGTACGGACATACCGGTATATGCCGACGAATCGATCACGACACTCGCGGATCTGGAACGGCTTGCCGGAATTTTCAGCGGCGTGAATATCAAACTGATGAAATGCGGCGGATTGGACCGGGCGGTGGAGATCGCGCGGAAGGCTCGAAGTTTCGGGCACCGTGTAATGCTCGGGTCTATGAGCGAAAGTTCTTTGGGCTGTGGTGCAATGATGGCACTTGCTGGCATCGCCGATGTGGTGGATCTGGACGGACCATGGCTCCTGGCCAATGATCCATTCCATGGCATGGTGCTGGAGCGAGGCCAGTTAGTGATGAAGAACAGCATAAGTGAGATTCCGGAGACTTTATTGAACTGGACCCCGATCGGCGCATAATTTATATTATGTAAAGTTGGTGAAGCTGAGCTATCCCCTTCATTTGCAATGAACTATAGCTAAGTGTGAGTACTGGGCCGAAGCACCAATATCCTCTCAAAAGAAACGGCCGGACTCTCGCCCGGCCGTTGCCACTTTCTAGATATGATCGAGATCACTTCGCAGCTGAAAGCTTATCCTTCATGACCTGGTATTTCTCCTGGTCATTGGTCTTAGCATAAAGCTTCATCAGCTGTTGGATGGTCTGTGTATCATCTGGGCGAAGTTCATGTGCCTTCTCAAAGTACGGCACCGCCCGCAAGTAGATCTCGTCGGCACCTTTCTTACACTTCATGTACTCGGCGTCGCTCTTGATCGCGTTGCACTTCTCGTACTCGAAGGCCGCCCGGTTATTGTAGAGTACTCCGACATTGAAGTATGCATCAAAGAACTTGGGATCCTTTTCTATGCTCGTCTTATAGGCCTTCTCGGCCTCTTCGTACCACTTGAGCATTTCCTCTTCGGCAGGTGCAGGCCCTTCTCTGGGATTGGCTTTACTATCGAATAGGCTTCCCTGGACCGAATACAGGATCGCATTATTGGGATCCTTCTCAATGGCCAGCTTCACGGTCTCCTCGGCCTCATCGGCACGATCGGCCGCGAGCAAATAGCTCATTTCATCCAGGATCAGGTCCTTGTTCTCAGGGAAGCGCTGGCGGCCCTCCCGTATGGTGGTTATGGCCGCATCGATGTTATCCTCCTTCCGCTGAAGACTAGCGATGTAGCGGTACACTTCCGGCTTGTTGTACCCCAGATCGATGGCTTCGCGATAACGCTTTATGGCATTCTCCGCATCACCTTTTGATTCGTAGGCCAGGGCTGAATTGAACACGGCGTTGGTATCCACCTGATCGAAGGCCTTGGCGATACGCTCGCTTTGGCCATAGTAGGCGATCGCTTTATCGTAGTCCTTCGCCGTAAAGGCATCATTACCTTCATTCAAAGAGCGGCCCTGCAAGGCACCCAGGGCACGTACGTTCTCCTGCTTATAGTTGCCTTTGGTATCCAGCTCAACAGCCTTCAGGTAGCTCTCTACCGCCTGATCCAGGGCTTCCGGGAACTGGGCCTGCAAAGCCGGATCCTCGTTCTCCAAGATCAACCGGTAGATATCCCCACGGTAACGCCAGGTCTTTTCATTGACACCGGTCTTGGGATCCTGGATGGCCATGTCGATGTACTCGGCAGCCTTGCCCAGTTCCCCGCTTTTCATGTAGTTGTACGCATTCACCACATTCGCATTCTGCGCCGCGGCAATGCATGTCACCATGACCGCGGCCATGGAGAACACCGTTCTTTTCAGGAGCATGTTCAAGTGGATCTTCATTCTTCGTTCCCGGCGTCATCAACATCAGTGCCAGCTTCGCCATCAGGCTCATCTTCACCGCCTTCACCGGTCATGGCAGTGTCAGTTCCTAAAGCTACTTCCGTATCAGCCGCTTCGGGTTGTTCCTCTTCCTTTAGCTCACTATCGATCTTGGCAACCGCAGCGATCTGGTCGTTCTTGCGCAGTTCGATCAGGCGAACGCCCTGGGTAGCCCGGCCCAAAACCCGCAACTCATCCAGGCCCATGCGGATGGTGATGCCGCTCCGGTTGATGATCATCAATTGATCATCGTCCTTCACATCCTTGATGGCGATAAGGCAACCCGTCTTGTCAGTGACCTGCATGGTCTTCACACCCTTGCCTCCGCGGTTCACCATTCGGTACTCGTATTCACCCTGACCATCCACGATGGCCGAGCGTTTGCCATAGCCTTTTTCGCTTACTACCAACACCTGGGTGGTGCCCAGTTCGGAAGCATCCACGGCGATCATGCCGATCACCTCGTTGTGCGTGGAGCCACCTTCCAGATTCATTCCCCGGACACCGCTGGCATTTCGGCCCATGGCCCGCACATCGCTTTCCTTGAAGTGTACCGCACGGCCATCACGGCTGGCAAGAATGATGTGACTGTTGCCGGTGGTGAGTTTCGCCTCCAATAATTCATCGCCATCCCGGATCCCCACTGCTATGATGCCGTTGGCTCGCGGACGGCTGTAGGCTTCCAGCGTGGTCTTCTTGATCACGCCTTTCTTGGTACATAGCGTCACAAAATGTTTCTCCAGGTATTCTTGTTCCTTCAGATCGGTGACATTCAGGTATGCCACCACCTTGTCATCGCCCTCCAACTGCACCAGGTTCTGGATGGCGCGGCCCTTGCTCTGGCGCGTACCTTCCGGAATATCGAATACGCGCATCCAGTAGCAGCGCCCTTT
>JAEZCB010000176.1 GCA_023412755.1 Bacteroidota bacterium | reverse complement strand
GATCTCGGCGGTGTGTGCATCCAGGCTGCGGTCGAAGAAGAGCGTATGGTGCTCGAGTTTCTCGAACCGTTCGCTGAAGCCGAGGTAAAACAACAATCCCGAAGGCGCCATCACACGACCGTCCCAGTACTTTGGCGAATAGCTTCGTTCGGTGGGTGCCAGCAGTTGCTGTTCCACATGGTGGTAATCCGCAGCGGCCACCACCACATCGGCGGGATATTCAGCTGCTTGGGTGAGCACACCATTCGCCACGCCATTCGCTGTCGTTATTCTCACAACCGGTTCGCCGTAGCGGAAGCGGACACCCTGCTTTTCAGCAAGCTTCACCATGGCGTTCACCACGCTGCCCATGCCGCCCATGGGATACCAGGTACCCAGGGTCATGTCAGCATGGTTCATCAGGCTGTATAGGGCGGGCGTGTTCTGTGGTGAAGCGCCCAGGAACAACACGGGGAACTCCATCAGCATGCGCAGCCGCTCATCCTTGAAATGGTCGCGTACATGCTGGCGCAGTGAGGAGAGCACTGATGTGCGCAGCAAGCCACCAAGTACTTCTGGTTTCGCATACTCAAGCCAGGAAAGGGAAGGGCGGTATACCAGCTCACCCATCCCCAGATCATACTTCACTTTGGCTTCCTTCAGGAAGGCATCAAGTTTCGCACCGGCACCGGGCTCAATGCGGTCAAAGAAGGCACGCAACCCAAGCGGATCGGCCGGCAAGGCCCAGTGATCATCCTGCTTGAACACCACCTTGTAGGAGGGGTCCAGGCGAACGAGCTCGTAATGATCCTCCACCTTTCCACCGACGTCGGCGAAGAAGCGCTCGAAGACCTCCGGCATCCAATAAAAGCTTGGCCCCATGTCGAAGGTATAGCCAGCCTGCTTCCAGACACCGGCTCTTCCACCCGGTCGCAGGTTCTTTTCCAAGACCGTTACCCTGTACCCTTTTCGGGCAAGCGATGCGGCGGCGGAAAGGCCAGCGAATCCCGAACCGATGACAACGGCGTTCTTCAATTGGCGAGGTGTTTATCGGAGAGCATTTCCATAAGCCGCTGGCGTGCCTGGAAGATCCGGCTTTTCACCGTACCGATGGGGATCTGCAGATGGTCAGCGATCTCATGATATTTGTATCCCTGGTGATGCATATCGAACGGTTCTCGAAAAGCGGGGTCCAAACGATCCAAGCTACGCTGGATCTCGGCCATTTTTACGCACGCCTCGGATCCGCCGTCGGTCTGTACCCGCACCACCTGTTTGCGGTCTCGCTCAGCGCTTTCCATCAAAGCCTTGCTTCGCTTCTCGCGACGATGGTCATTGATGAAGGTGTTCTTCATGATGGTGTACAACCACGCCTTGAAGTTGGTGTCATCGCGGAACTTGTCGCGGTAGGTAAGGGCACGCATCAGGCTCTCCTGCAATAGGTCCGACGCATTGTCGCGATCCCTGGTGAGACTGAGGGCAAAATAGTACAGCTGCTGGCGAAGGCCGATCAACCGTTGCTGGAACTCAAGACTGCTCACCGGTAGTTTTGTTTAATGAATGAATGTAAATCTTGAACAAATGTATGTATGGAAATTTCCAGAAACCAAATTTTGTTCAAAGAAAATCCATCTAATATTGAACAAAGTAGACAACCCGCTGAATTCCAATCAACTAGTTAAGGAAGGCGGGTGAACATCTCGGCTTCACCCTGGCGTTGATGCAAGAAGCCAGCGTGGAGTTGCCGGGAGAGTTCCAGCGTGCAGCTATCAGTGGCTTGCAGATGATGCTTCCAGCGGAAGACATGATGCAATGGCAGGCGCATATCAGCTGCCAACGTATCGATCGTTATGCAAGGCCTGTCACTGTTGTAAAAGGTACGTTCAGCCGGTGGTGGGCGGTGCTCTTCCTTCCAACGAAGCGGAAAATGAGGGGCCATCGCTTCATAGTTATCGAGCACCAGAATGCCACGTTCTGTGCCGAGGTAATTGGAGATATTGCCGTGGAACCAATACTTGGAATGCACCAATGGGAGCACGGCGGAATCATCGGCGATATGAGGCAGCATCGTGCGCACCGCGACCACATCCGCGTTGAGATCCCTTGTGAAGCCGTGATCCACACGCACCAGGTAGAGGCTGGCTAGCAAGTAGGGTGCTATCAGCAGGTGCATCACCACAGGCCACTCGCGCTGCACCGCCAGCCAGATGGCCAGAAAGAGGTACATGAACTGCAGATACCGCACGCTGATGATACCTCCCGTTGCGGCTTGATCGGGCATGATCGCATATGCCCCCGCCGCACCAACGGAGAGCAGCAACCAGATGTCGGTCGCAATAAGCCGGTGGCGGGACCACCTCCATCGGTGAACGATGAGCCAGGCACTGCCCGCGATCAGGATGATCGCCATGGTCCTTGCCGCCCAGATCATCGCAGGGCCGTAATGAAGCGTGAATGGTACACCATCCATTGCGATGGACAGCAACCTGGCGGCAGACTGGTACGTGGCCGCAGTTCCATTGCCGGCCTTAAGGATGAACAGGATGATCAAAAGGGTCCAAGGCATCATCGCGATGAGTAAAGTACCGATCGATCGCTTCCATATCCTCACGGACGCATTGCTGATCTTAAGCTGAACGATGGTGATAAGAAGCAACGTGCCGAAACAGACCACCGAAGTGAGCGCATGGCTGAAGTATAGCAACCCCAGCAGCAGGCAAAGGAAAATGCCCTGATCAATGGTCGGTGCCCTGCTCCTGGTCCTGCCATGCCACCATGCGAGGATCGCCAGGAACACCGCGATCGATAGGGAGAAGTTGAAGAAGCCGATGCGCAGCGAGAATGTGCAGAGGAAGGGAAAGATCAGCAGCGTGGCAAATGTGGGTCTGTGATACCTGAACACGAGGGCTCGGAAGGCGATCGCCGTACCTATGAATATGGTGAGCACCATTCCTTTCTCGACCCAATTGGCCGGCAGGAAGAGTGAAAGGAAGGCCATGATCGCATGGCCGCTCCAGTTGGGTTCAGGGAATGAGGAAAATTCGAAGTAGCGCGCCAGGAACTCGTTGCCGAGCATCATCTGCCGGATCAGGTGCGCATTGTACAGGTGGGCCGGTCCATCGAGTGTCGGGTACCAAGGGAAGCGGAAGAGCACCGACACGTGCGCCAGCAGCAGCAGCAGGAAGATGTATGGTTCAAAGCGAAGGAGCCGCTGGAGCATTGCCTGCAAGGCTGGCATGGGGCAATGATAGCATGCGGTCAGAAGTGATCCGTTATCGGCCCATCTTCGGGAGTTGCAAATGGAATTTCAAAGCGAGGACCCTGACCAGGATCACGGCCATCGCCGCGATCAATTCATGAAATGGTGCGAGTGATGTGAATTGGATGCCTGCGAAATAAGCCACGCCTCCAAGAATGCAGGCCGTTGCGTAAAGGTCCTTCCTAAAGATCAGTGGCACTTCGTTGATCAACACATCGCGGATCACACCTCCCACGGATCCGGTGATCGTGCCCATGATGATGCAGGTCCATACCGGCAGATCCATGGCAAGGCTGCGGGTTATACCTGTCACTGTGAACAGGCCAAGGCCGATCGCGTCGAAAAGGAATAGCGTATGCACCCATTTGCCAGATGAGGCCCTGAAAACGACCGAGACCAGCAAGGCCAGCCCGGTGATGAGCAGGTATCTCGGATCCGTGAGCCAGACCGGTGGAAGGTCCAGGAGTAGATCACGGACCGTGCCGCCCCCGATGGCCGTTGCGAAACCGATCACATAAGCACCGAACAGGTCGAAGTTCTTCAGGGAGGCCAGCCTGATACCGCTGATCGCGAAGGCGAATGTGCCCAGCAGATCTAGAAGTACAGTGAGATCAGGTACCTGGCCAAGCATCAATGTCGCGATCTCTTCTTGATAAGGGTGATCTCGCTTTCACCTTCAATGTAGGCGGATGCCACCTCGTTCAGTTCTGTGATCCCTTGGCGACGCAGGTGTTCCATCAGTTCCGCTTCTGTGTGAATTCCCATCGCATGTTACGCCTAAGAAGCCGCCGCTCCTTCATGAACAATGGTTGCGATGCTGGAACGAGTCTTTCGATCCACCGGAAACGGTAGCTCAGCATATTGATCACGACATTCCAGCTGATCAAGGTTCCGATGACGATGAAGCCTTCGATCATGGAAGTGTAATTGCCGAACGCATGCGTGGCCGCTTCAGCGATCAAGATCACGAAGATCAGGTCCATCATGGCCAATTCGCCTCCGGTGCGGCAAGGTAGGATCCGCATCAGGAACAGTATTCCCAAATACAGGATCGATGCGTGAAGGAACAATATAATGACCGACGCTTCGGTTCGGAATAGTTCGTTAAGCTCCATGATGTCCGTGGACGTGAAGTAGCGAAGCTAGGAGCCGATCAGGACGATCGGTAGTACCCATGGATCCAAGTACGGCCCATCCAAACAAAAAAACCCGGCCTTCCGGACCGGGTTCCACCTGTGGGAAGTACTGGCTCCGCTGTACAGCGGGGCGAACCAGTGGGACGTACTGGATTCGAACCAGTGACCTTACGCGTGTGAAGCGTACGCTCTAAACCAGCTGAGCTAACATCCCAAGA
>JAEZCB010000174.1 GCA_023412755.1 Bacteroidota bacterium | reverse complement strand
CGCCCCACCTGTCTCTGTTCCCATGCCAGCAGCATAAGATAGGCGGCCACCAGATGGCCGAAGAAACTGCCGCTGTACGCGAAAAGGAAGGAGCCAAAGAACGCGGCCACCGCGATGGAACTCGCATATGGGATCCCTGTGCGTAAGAGTTTTCGCCTGGTCCAGCAAATGATCAATGTGAATGGGAGGGACCCCATGAGTATGCCGCACACCGCCAATAGCAGATCAGGGAGTCCACCATCGGCAGGCGTGGATGACAGGCCGGTGGTATGGAATGCCCACCAGACAGGAACCATGATCAGGGCAGGCAGTGGTGCTTTTTCCGAATAGTAATGACCATTGATGTAGGCCTTGTCCTGGGTTAGTGTATGATAGCGGTCGATATGGGCCTCACCATGGACAGCCAATGCAGCGACCATCGCAGCACGGCTTACGATGTTGTCATTGCGTGAAACATCCAAATGCCAGCTGGAAAGAAAGAGTACGATCAGAAAGAAGGCTGAACGGCTAAAGCAGGCCCTGACCATGGACCTCAAATGTGCGAGATCCGGCGGTATCAGGCTTGTGCGGTGCTCCCTGCGGAACGCATCCCTTCGTCCAGGATACGGCCGCGGCGGGGCAGATGGCTGCGCACCATGATCGCGCCCACCACCACGAAGAGCACCACGCCCATCCAGTTGCCGCCGAAGTGGATGATCAGCGCCATGAGGCCTGCCGCCATGAAGGCGACAAGGGCTGTGAGGAACCAGCCTCCGATCACATTCAACACACCGGCAACGCGGTATTCGGCCGTGCCAGCACCCCAGGCACGATCGGCAAGCGAGGTGCCCATGGCCACCATGAAGGAGACGAAAGTGGTACTCAGGGGAAGTTTCAACTTGGTGGCCGCAGCGATCAAAACACTGGCCAGCATCAGGTTCATGGATGCACGAACCATGTCGAAAGCGGGTGCATCCTCCTCCTTCATCAATCCGTGGCTGCGGAAACGCTTCTTGAGTACCACCTTGTTCCTGTGGCTGAGAACGGAGTTGAACACCAGGGCCGAACGCATGGCACCCCGTACAATGAGCCGCGCCAGCAAATGACTCTTGAATTTCTCCGGCTGTTGGGATCCCTGGCGGCTCAGGCTTACTTCGGTATCTGTCACCTTCCTGGCCTTGCCGGAGAACCAGAGCGTGAGCACCATGATACCCCCGGAGATATACAGCAGATAGGTAGGTGTGCGCACCGCGGTGTTCAATCCATCCATCATGAATCCTTCGGCGCCGATGCCGGAAGTGGACCATAAGAGGAAGGATTCCAGACCGGCTAGGGGCACCCCGATGAAGTTGACCAGATCATTTCCTGCGAAGGCCATGGCCAGGGAGAATGTGCCCGCGAGCACCACCATCTTCAGGGGATCCACCCGGAACCAGCGCTGCAAAGCGAAGGAGAGGAAAGTGATGCCGGCCATCAACCCGGCCATGAGCGGCCATGTGTTCTGCTGGATCCATTGGCCCATGGCGCCAGCCATGAGATCGGTGTTCTTCAAACCCTTCACCAGCATGAAATAGATGATGAATGTGATGGCCAGTCCGGCGAAGATGGAGCCACGCTTGAGCAGTTTGTCCTTGAAATGGAAGGTGAACATGAGCCGCACCAGCCACATGATCGCAACGCCCACGACAAATGCGATCAACACCGAAAGAAAGATGCCGCTGATGATCTCGTTGACCTTCGAGGTGTTGATCATGTCGAAGATGGAACTGGCGGTGGTGCCACCCATCTGCATGCGCAACCATCCCACCACCATGGCCGCACCTAACAGCTCGAAGATGATGGAAACGGTGGTGCTGGTCGGCAGGCCCAGTGAATTGTAAGCATCCAGCAGGATGATGTCCGTGAGCATGACCGCCAGGAAGATCACCATCACATCCGCGAAGGAGAAGAAGGAGGGGTCGAAGATCCCTTTTCGCGCCACCTCCATCATGCCACTGGAACTGAGCGCGCCTGCCAGAATGCCCAGTGCGGCGATACTCAGGATGATCTTCCGCGGTGCCACCTTCGATCCGATGGCCGAGTTGAGGAAGTTCACCGCATCATTGCTTACTCCGACCACCAGATCGGCGACCGCAAGTACCAGAAGAACAATGACGATCGCGAGGTAGCTGTCCATGTTGTGGCCTTTGCCTGCACAAAGTTCCACAGGCATGTTTGCCCTATCGTCAGATCAATGTTAAGTCAATGTGAAGTGGTCCAAAAAGATGTTCATATCGCGCTTACTTCTGAACATCAGCACGATCCTGCTTGCGGAAGTCCAGCTTATAGAAGTGGAAGTCCGGGCTGTGCAGATCGATCTTGAAGCCGGTCACCTTGTGGTCCGCATCGAATTGGAAGGTCACCCATCCCGGCTCAAGGAAAGGATCGCGGTGGTTCCACTTCCAGGTATCGTGGTGCCAGTGTTCCAAGGTCCCATTGAAGAGTTCTTTGGCAGGCATCAATGTGAGAACGGGGGTACCGTTGGCGTTGGTGATGGTAGCCTCCCCATAGATCTTGTCCTCATAGGTGCCCACGATCTTTTCCGCGCCTGCGGTCGGTGTTGTTCCTTCCAACCGTGCGGCCGCACGCTCCGCCAGCCGCTTCAAATCCCGATCCGCACGAGCCTTCATCCGCGGAAGCATTTCCGCAACGGGGTCCGCCTTTCCATCGGCGAGGTACATGTCAAGGATCTTGTCCGTGATCGCGAAAGCGATGTACGTCTCGCCATTGGCCAGGGCTATGGCCGCCAGATCACGCTCCGGCACCACCGCGTGGTTGAGTATGAAGCCGGGAAGGCCGCCGCTGTGGGTGATGATCTTCACCCCATGCCGGTCTTCGGTGAACCAGCCGAGCGCCGCACCATCGTAGTGCTTGCCAGTGGCCGCTTCATCTGGACCAACAGGAAAGTTCAGGTGGTTGGTGGTGAGGGTGACCCAGGTCCGGGGCTTCAGGAATTCCTTGTCACCGACCTTTCCTTCGTTGGCCCACATGGCATCCCACTTCGCCAGATCGGTAACGCAGGTATTGATGCCCGTGGCACCATCGGCACCTTTTAATTGCTGGTGTGCCATACTTCGCACACCAAAGCCTTTTTCCCGGTCGGGCACGTGAGGCAACGCGACATCCTTCATTCCCTTCAGATCGTCGGTCTCCACGGTGGTGCGCGTCATTTCCAACGGCTTCAGGATGCGTTCGGTGATGAAGGTGTCCCAGTCCTGCCCGCTCACCCGCTCGATCACCTGCGCGGCGGCGATGTACATGAGGTTACTGTAGCCGAATTTCTCGCGGAAGCCATAGGTGAGCGGTTCGTTCGCGTGGCGCCGCAGTATCTCTTCCGGGGTATAGTCGGTTCCGTACCAGAGCAGGTCCCCATCGAAAGTGATCCAGCCCGCGCGGTGCGAAAGCATGTCACGTATGCTGAGGTTGGCGGTGACATACGGATCGGTGGTGCGGAATTCCGGCAGGTGCTTCACCACCGGATCATCGAATCTCAGCTTGCCTTCATCCACCAACAGACCGATCGCACAAGCGGTGAATGCTTTGCTGATGGAGGCACTGGTAAAGATGGTCTTCTCTGAGACCTTGTCCTTGGAAAGCAGGTCCGGACTGCCATAGCCTTTGCTCCACACGAGCTTTCCATCCTTCACCACACCAACGGCCAGACCCGGTGCACCGAACTTCTCCATGGCATTGGTGATGTAGGCATCCAACTTCTTGAAGTCGGGCTGGCGCTGTGCTTGAAGGGTGCCGAAGCAGAGCACCGCGATAGAAAGCAAAAAGGTCTTCCGCATGATGCCGCGAAGATGGGAAACGTTGGCTCATGGATCGCTGATCCGCAGCAGCTCGATGAAAAGTCCGCAGCTGATGAGTTGGCGAATGAATACAAGTTGATCCCGTTTCGTTGGATGGCTGAAGGCCCGCTGGCATAATGGCCCCTGGCATCCCCATAGGCTGCTGACGTTCAGAAACATTTGTTGCCTGAAGCGCATCTTATCAATGCGTGTACGACGATCCTACATCCGCCGTCTCCGCCCGCCAGGCACCTCTTCTTCCTCCTCCTCGCCCTTCACCGCACCCTTCAAGCCCGTATCCATCGCGATGCCGTCCACCACCTCGATGTTGATGCCATCGCTGAGGCCGGTGCGGATGTACTGGCGCCTGAATTCCTGGTTGCCATTGTGGACCTCCACGAATGCGCTGTCCCCGGTCTCGTTGAATTGTACGAGGCGTTCGGGGATCACCATTACGCTGTCGCGACGATCGAGTACGATGTCCGCGTTGGCGCTGTAGTTGGCGCGAATGAGTTGGCCTTCCTGTGGCTCCACCGCTGCACGGACCTCGAATTTGATCGCACCTTCTTCATCCACTCCTTTCGGGGCGATGTATTCCAGTTTCGCGGGGAAGGTCTCGTTGTCGATGGCGCCGATGGTTAGCACCAGGTCCATGCCGGTGCGCACTTTTCCGATCTCGCTTTCATCCACTTTTCCTTTGAAGATCAGATCCTGCATGTCGGCGATGAACGCGATGGTGGTGCCTTCGTTGAAGTTGTTCCGCTCGATCACGCTGGAACCCACTTTCACCGGCACATCGAGCACCATTCCATCGATGGTGCTGCGCACGATGGTGTTGCCGGTGCCACCGCTGCGGCTCACGCCTTCGCGCACCAGCTGCAGCGCATCTTCGGCGGCGGCAAGTTCCTGTTTCGCGTTGCGCAGGGCGATGTCGAAGGTCTGCATCTCACTTGCGCTGATCACACCTTTATCCGCAAGTGGTTTGTTGCGATCGTGGTTCATCTGCGCATTGGCCAGGTTGATCTCCGCCGCGCGCACCCGGTTCTCCGCATTGTTCAGCGTGAGCATGTCCGGTACGATCTGGATGGTGGCGAGCTTGTCACCCTTCTTCACCTGATCGCCCGCTTCAACAAAAAGCTCGCGAATGATGCCGCTTACCACGGGCTTCACCTCGATCTCCTGCCGCGGCTCTATGCTGCCGTTGGCGATGGTCTTCTTCACGATGCTGCCGCGCGTGGGTGTTTCCACTTTGTACACTTCGGGCTTCTCCACGGATTTCTGGTAGAGGAACCAGAGGGTCCACACGAAAGCGAAGACCATTACGGCGACAAAGAGGTAGCGAAGGATCTTTTTCATCTTTTCTATTCAGCTCTAAGAGCGTCCACAGCATTTATTTTCAAGGCTCTTCGCGCAGGGATCATGCCCGCGAAAAGGCCACTTACCACCAGCACGCTCAAGGCGATCAATGCGGTGCGAAGGTCCACTTCCGGTTGCTGGAAGAAATCGCCCTGCAGACCCGCGGCGACAATGCCTTCCAGCAACAGCACACCCAGTGTGAGGCCGATGTAACCGGCAAGTACGGTGAGCGTGAGTGATTCCAGGATGATCTGCGTTCTGATCTTCGCTGGTGTGGCACCGATGGCCCTGCGGATGCCGATCTCCTTGGTGCGCTCGCGGATGATCACCATCATGATGTTGCTGATGCCGATGACGCCCGCCAGCAAGGTGAGGATGCCCACGAACCAACTGAGGAAGTTGATGCCAACGAAGAGCATGTTCATTTTCCCGAAGGCTTCCTCCAGGTTGAAACTGCCGAACGCCATGGTATCATCCGGGTGCACGGAATGCCTCCGGGCCATCAGCTTCTTAATGTCCGCCTCGATCTGGGAAACGGGTGTGCCCGGCTCGGCAGTGACTGAGAACCAGCC
>JAEZCB010000044.1 GCA_023412755.1 Bacteroidota bacterium | reverse complement strand
GCGCCATGCTGAAACACTGGATACCGGGAGGGAGGTTGCTTCGCTGATTGGGGCTGGCATTGCATGAGGCGGACCAAGGGAAGGTGGGGTTCGTGGAAAAGGCGAACAGGATGGTGGCGTTATAGCTGGCATTGTGACCATTGGTTGTGCCCGTGTTCCAAGTGCCACCTTGCATGAAGAAGATCTGATCACCACCGGAGTTCATGTTAACACTGGTGCTGCCATTCAGTGAAGTGCATGTCCAGGCATTGTCCGGAGCGGCACCGCTCACATTCCCAGGTCCGAAGCCCGTGTTGAAGCGGAAGGTGATCACCTGCCCTGCTGGTATGGCGATCCCCGTTCGTGTCATGCGTACAGTGCCTTCACTGTTGCCCCATAGACCAGCATTGCAGCGTTCATAACCATTGTCGGTGATAATGATGCTGGTACCTGGAACGATCGGCTTGAAACTGAAGAAACTGATCTCATCATCACCCGCCGCGCCCACACAACCGAAGGTGTTGGCGTTCACTCCAACGATCACCAGATCACCTGCCTCCAGAACTGTGGGTGGTGTGTCGTTATCGCCAATGGTCAGTGTGGCGGTGTTGTTACCACCGATCGTAAAACCGGTCGGCACAGCGAGGATGGTGAATGTCACCGTCTCCGTGTCCTCGATCTGCGTGTCATTCAATACGGTCACCGCAAAGGCCGCTGTGGTGGCACCGGCATTGAAAGGCACAGTGATGACACCTCCGACCACTGCAGGGTTGGTCAGATAGTCATTGGTCAAACCGTACTGTGCACCGGGACCGTCGGTCACCTGTATGGTTATACTGCCAGCAGCTGGAGCCGCCGGATTGATGCTCAACTGGAAATTCTGCACGCCCGCATTCTCCAACACGGCAATGCTCAAAGTACTGAAGTTCACCGTGGGGGTGACATCGTTGTCAACGATCGTGAAAGTGTGGGTGAGCGTGGAGCCTAATGCCATTCCACCGGTAGCGCCACTAAGTGTGAAGGTGATCGTTTCATTAGCCTCCGTCATGATATCATCCACGATATTGATCATGAAGGAGGCTGTGGTGGCACCCGCGGGTACGTTGATCGTGATGGTGTTCGCCGCCACTGCGGGGTTGGTGGTGTAATCTCCGCCGTATGTGGTCCCAGCACCATTGGCCACTGTTATGGTAATGGTGCCTGGCACCGTGGTGGCCGGGGAAATGGAAAGATCCACCGATACGGAACCCGCCATCTCGGGAGCACTGCCGGTGGTGTTGGAGAAATTCACCGTTGGGCCGCAGGTCATGGTATGAGCTCCCAGGTTGCTCACGTTGTCCATACCCATGCTGGTCCATTCACTGGCCAGCGTTGGAAATGGGCAGACCGTCGCTGGATCCACCGTGACTCCTGCACAGATATTGGCATTTCGAACCAAAGCCCGGTCAGCAGTGGATAAACCGCCAGAGTTCCAGGCCGTTCCTGGATCGCAACCGATATTCCCGAAGATGTCGACAAAACTGGCCGTAGGGATCTTGTAAAGGGCTACCGCATCATCACCATTGAAATTGCAGATCGCGTTCAGGATCACCGCAGGTCCTGCATAAAGGGTCGATGCGGAATTCTTGTAGACGATCACATTGCCGCTGGCCAGAGATCCACTCAGCGTTGCTGATGCGTACGTGGTCTGGCCATTCGTATAGAGCCTCAATTCATAGTTGGACAGATCGATGGCTGCACCGGTTCCATTGTAAAGTTCCAAGTACTTGTTGGTCCCAAAACTTCCTTCCACATACTCCGATATGATCAGATCGGTGGGTTGGGCAAAGACCGCGGTGGAAAATGCCAGAAGGATCACTACTGATCGAAGCCGCACGTGAATGGCGACCGAGACGGCTATTTGCAGCGAATGCTTCAACTGTTCCCGATCTTCGGCAAAGGTCGGAGGTTACCCTGATCCGATCATTACCGGAAGGTTACCACTCCTGCTGAAAACCTATACGAAGATACGACGGAGAGAGCATTCGGATCGGTGTCCGAACAGCTTGCACTGTCATGGGAAATAAGAACCTTCGGCATGTATGGCGATCCATTCGCGGGCATGCTGGGGAGAATGACCCAGGCACCGCCGCCGCTGGCTACTTTTGCCCTCCCTACTTCGGGGGCGCACAACTTCTCATTCGTGCCAGAAAAGATCATCATCCTCGACCACGGATCCCAATACACGCAGCTCATAGCCAGGCGTGTACGTGAGTTGAATGTGTACTGCGAGATCCACCCGTTCAGCAAAGCCGCTGATCTGGCCGGCGATCCGGATGTGAAAGGCTTCATCCTTAGCGGCAGCCCCAGCAGCGTGCATGAGCCGAACGCACCGGATACCGACCTCACCAATATCCTGGGCAGGTTGCCGCTGCTCGGGGTGTGTTATGGTGCGCAACTGCTCGCCAAACGGCTGGGCGGCACGGTGGAGCGCAGCAAGGTCCGGGAATATGGCCGGGCGCATCTCAGCACGATCGGATCCAGCCACCTTTTCGATGGGATCGCACCCGGCTCGCAGGTGTGGATGAGCCATGGCGATACCATCACCGTGCCCAGCGAGGCCATGGAAGTGATCGCCAGCACACCCGATGTGCCCGTGGCGGCCTACCGGCTTCACGACAGGCTCACCTATGCCGTGCAGTTCCATCCCGAGGTGTACCACACCACGGACGGACTCCAGTTGCTGCACAATTTCGTGGTCGGGATCTGCGGCTGTACCGGTGATTGGACCCCGCACGGATTCGTGGAGCATACGGTCGAGCGGCTGCAGAAGGAGCTGGGCCAGGGGCTGGTGGTTATGGCGTTAAGTGGTGGCGTGGACAGTTCAGTGGCCGCATTGCTCCTGGATCGTGCCATAGGAGAAAGGCTCCACTGCATCTTCGTGGACAATGGCCTGCTGCGGAAGGATGAATATGAGCGCGTGTTGGAGAGTTACCGCCACCTGGGCCTGAACATAACCGGCGTGGATGCGAAGGCCGAATTCTATTCGGCACTAAAGGGGAAGGAGGATCCGGAGGATAAACGCAAGGCCATCGGTCGCACCTTCATCGAAGTATTCGATCGCGAGGCACACCGCATACAGGGCGTCGAATGGCTGGGACAGGGCACCATCTATCCCGATGTGATCGAGAGCGTCAGCGTGAATGGGCCCAGCGTTACCATCAAAAGCCACCATAACGTGGGTGGGCTGCCGGAACGCATGAAGCTGAAAGTGGTGGAGCCATTGCGCCTGCTTTTCAAGGATGAGGTGCGGCGGGTGGGCCGGGAACTTGGCCTGGATCCCAACATCCTGGGCCGCCACCCCTTCCCAGGTCCGGGCCTGGCGATCAGGATCCTGGGCGAGATCACCCCCGAAAAAGTGGCTTTGCTGCAGGTGGTGGACCATATCTTCATCCAGGGCCTCAAGGACGAAGGTTTGTATGATCAGGTGTGGCAAGCCGGAGCCATACTTCTGCCGGTGCGCAGTGTGGGTGTGATGGGGGATGAACGTACCTATGAAAATGCGGTGGCCCTCCGTGCCGTTACAAGTACGGATGGCATGACGGCCGACTGGTGCCACCTGCCATATGAGTTCCTGGCACGGATCTCGAACAGCATCATAAACCGCGTGCGGGGCGTTAATCGGGTGGTCTACGATATCAGTTCCAAACCCCCTGCCACCATAGAATGGGAGTGATGCCGATCCGGAATGCTTTGTTGAGGCCGTTGCTGCCCCTGTTCCTGATGTGCGTTGCCCTGTTCGCGCAGGCACAGGAAGTGCGCAATGTGGGTGGCCGCAAGCACCTGGTGCACACCGTTGAACAAGGCCAGACGCTCTACGCCATCAGCCGCACGTATGCTGTTCCGGTGGAAGATATCATTGCCGCCAACCCCGGATCGGAGGCGGGCCTCAGCATTGGCCAGGAACTGTTGATCCCCCAGGATGCCATCAACAAGAAGGAAGCGCGTTCCGCTCCAGTGATGGCCGCCGATGGCGAACTGCTGCATACGGTGCAGCGCAAGGAGACCCTTTTCGGCATTGCCCGCAAGTATGATCTCGACATCAATGCCCTCCTGCAGCGCAACCCATCGCTGAATGCGGGGCTGCGCGAGGGAATGACGGTGGTGATCCCCGTGCAGAAGGTGGAGGGGCAGCCGGAAAACGCTACGCGGCCGGCCATGCCCGAAAGGATCCTGGAGCATATCGTGAAACCGGGTGAAACGCTCTATTCACTGAGCAAGCTCTACATCGTTACGCCAGAGGCCATCATGGCGGCCAATGATGGCTTGCCTGAAGGGTTGAAGGCCGGTGCTTCAGTGAAGATCCCCCTGCGGGTGGGAGTGGAGCCACCACCACCCACACATGCTGATACCATGTTGCTGAAGCAACGGTACAAGGTGGCGCTCATGCTGCCTTTTTCCGTGGGAAGGAATGATAGCATGATGACCGCCGATCCCAACGAACCGCGGTTCTATGAGCTTTCACGCATCGCCGCCCAGTTCTATGGTGGAGCACGCATCGCCCTGGATTCCCTGGAGAAGATCGGCCTGCGCGCGGATGTGCAGGTGTTGGACCTTGGAGATGAGGCGCGCATCTGGAGCAGCGTGATCCAAGAGCCGGAGATCAAGGGAATGGACCTGTTCATCGGTCCATTCCATCGGACCGCCATAGAACAACTGGCCCGCACCAATCCCCATGCGCTCATAGTTTGTCCCGTGCCGCAGACGAACAAGTTGCTCCTGGGAAATCCGAAAGTGTCCAAAGTGACCCCTACAAGATCCGATCTGGTGCGGCATACGGCCCGCTATGTGGCACAACGGCACTCCCGGGATAATGTGATCATGCTGCGCCCTGATATACAAGGTGAAAAGGAGGTGCAGGAGCAGATGGCCAGACTGCTGCAGGAATCCTTGTCCGGCCAGCCTTCACGCCTCAGGGATAGTGTGTTGGTGCTTTCCACGGGCAGGCGTGATGTGGGCACACTTACGATTTTATTGGATGCAAGCCGGCCCAATGTGATCGTGGTGCCTTCGGAGGATGTGGAGTTCGTGACCGCGGTGGTGGGCAAGTTGAGGCCTTTGGCATCCAAGTACAACATCCAGCTGATCGGTATGGAGCGGTGGCTGGGCTTTGACATCATCGCCGCTACGGATCTCGATCTGCTCAACTTCACCTTTGCAGCGAGTTCATTCATAGACAGGAATGATCCCAGCGTTGCCAGGTTCGCTGCTGGATTCGAGGAACGTTTCAAGACCATTCCGGATGAATACGCCTTTCTTGGCTTCGATGTCACCTTCTTCTTTCTCAAGGGATTGATGACCCGGGGTGTGGATCTGCACCGATCTTTTCCGATGATCCAGACGCAACCATTGCACATGGGCTTCCGCATGATGCAGGCCGGACCTGAGAACGGCTACCGCAACGAGCATGCGATCATGCTCCGCCAGAAGGATCTGCGGCTTGTAAAGGCTCCGTAGCGTTCTTTACCGGTTGAATTTCAGGGACCAGTGGCTCTTGTTACCACGATCGTCGGCCACTTCCAGCTTGAAGTCCTTCTCGCCTGTGGCGGCACTGTGCTTGTCGAATGTGTGCGTGAGTGTCCTCAATTTCGGTTCATACTCGAGCAAGACCCATTCGCCATTGATGGTACCACGGAAGGTGGAGATCCCGGATAGGCCATCCTGGATCTTGATGGTGAAGCTGTCCCTGCCCCTCATATCCGTACGCAGATCCACGTTGGCGATAGTGGGAGGCACCGTGTCCAGCATCACGGTGTAGCGACCGAAGTTCCTTACCTGTGCGGTGATACTTCCATGGGCGAACGTACCACCCACCGCGCTGGGTTCCCCCGCATCATTGAGTCTTACGATCAGCGCCTTCTTATGGTATTGTGGCTCCAGGCCGGGCACATCGATGGTGAGCTGGCTGTTCAGATGGATCGGTGTAAGCGGATCATGCAGCACATGCACGGGTGTAAGCGCCCGTTTCGATCCATCCTTGCGCTCGTACCGCACATAGGTATCATCGTACAAAGCCAGGGGGGGGAGCTTCAGGCTTACTCCTTCCTCTTTCAGCACGTTCTCCGTATCATATCGGAAAAGGGATCCTTCCAGTGCCGGTGCGGGCCAGCTCCGGCTTTCCTCTTCGGTGGCACCCCGGAGCAGAAAATCCAGTTCGGATCTGTTGCCATTGGCATCGGTGATCAGGAACCGAACATGCCTTTCCACACCAGGTTCCAAAACGATCTTGCCCTGTGCCTGCTCTTTGCCGTAGATCCTGAGTTTATTGTTGGGCTGCTTATAACACCGGTGGTATTCCATCCTGTTCTCCCTATAGAGGGAGTATTCCATGTGAGCGTTGCAATACCGGTTGTGCTCGAAGTCCACCTCATTGAAGTAAGTGGTGAAGGTGGACACACTGTCCACGAACAACTCGATCTTTCGTACACCAAATTTGGCGCTGCTGTTGTCGTATCGATCCAGTGTGTGGATGGACAAGCCTACTGTGCCGTAACCTGCGGGACCATCGCCTGGTCTCAAGGTGTAACGGCCAGATCCGCCTTGTGCTGCAAATCCTTTGGCGCCAGCAGGATATGGGCCTGTGCTTGAAGTGTCGTTCAAAGCATGGATCCTTACGCCACGGATCTCCGGTGGGGTGCGGTCCTTTACGTTGAAGCCATGGGCCTCAGGGTCAAGCGCTCGCTGGTCAGCGGTTCGTCTGATCTCGAAGTGTAGATGAGGGCCGCCGCTGCCCCCGGTGTTGCCGCTCAGGCCGATCACGTCGCCCTGTTTTACCGGCACTACGCCTTTATCCGGGTATGCATCGATGCTGAAATCCTTCGCACGGTACTGGGCATCAAGGCAGTATTCGGCTGCCGCTCCCTTTAATTCCTTCAAGTGGCCGTACACTGAAGTATGGCCATCACCGTGGTCTATATAAACGGCTTTGCCATAACCCCAAGGACTGATCTTGATCCTTGATACCCAGCCATCGGCCACTGCTTTCACCGGTATGCCTTCCCGCCCCTGCGTGCGCATGTCCAGTCCGGAATGGAAATGGTCGTTGCGCGGCTCCATGAAGTTGCCTGAAAGCTCCAAGGGTATGTCCATGGGCATGATGTAGCGCGGGCTGGGGGCGCCGTTCTGGCCCATGGACCATGTGGTCCATAATGCGGTGATGACCAGAAGTTGAACACGCTTCATTTCAAGCGGAACAAGAGGTGTTGTCAAGTAGTGGTTCAACATCATTTGCATACAGGGTGCAAGCTACCTTGCCGGCATACGCTGCCCCTGGTGTTCGGCGTTCCCACATCAACAGTTTGAGGTTCAAAGAAATTGCATGCCATTGCGTGCCGCCGTCTATCTTTGGCCTCGGACCATGATCCGTTCAACATACGGACGGCCCGGAAAATGAGCACGTTGATAGAACGCTTGAACGCAGTGAAGGAACATGTTACCCGCCTGGTGCAGGAGCATGACCGCCTGCGCGAACGTATCACCGTGTACGAGCGTGAAGCACAGGAGCATCGGCGGATGTCTGATGTGCTCAACACCCGTATTTCCGAGCTGGAACGGGAGAACGAGGTCCTCCGTGAAGCGGCGGAGCAGGCGAAAAGCCTTTCCGCGCGACCGGGATCGAAGGAAAGGATCGATGAACTGGTCGCCGAGATCGACCGTTGCCTGGAGTTACTCAACCCCTAGAACGGAGGCACCATGGAAGAAAGATCCATTCGCATTGAACTGGCAGGCCGCGCCTACCCCATCACCATCGCAAGCTCCGAAGAGGAGAATCTGCGTAAGGCCGCGGACGAGATCAACGGGAGTCTGGCGCGCCTGCGCGAGGCCTATCCCCATACGGACAAGCAGGACCTACTGGCCATGGCCGCCCTGGAGGTCACCACACGTGCTTTGAACAATTCTGCGACACGGCTGGAGGCCGGGGCGGAGGATGTGCTCGCCGAAGTGGAAAAGCTCCTGTCCGATCCGCGCTAGTTCCTTCGCTTCGATCCAAAGGTCCGCTCACACGAAGGAACATGGTCCATGCTAAAACAATGGACCCGTGGATAGTAACATCATAGGAATAGTGATCGGGCTCCTGGCCGGCCTGTTGGGCGGTGGGGCCATCGTATTCGGGGTGCTCAACAGCGTTATGAGAAAGCGCCGTGAGGGTATTCTGAAGGAGGCTGAAGCGGAAGCTGAGGCCATGAAGAAGGAGAAGATGGTCCAGGCCAAGGAACGTTTTCTCCAGCTGAAGGAAGAGCACGAGAAGGAAGTTCGGGAGCGTGAACGGAAGATCCTCCAGTCGCAGGATAAGGCAAAGCAGCGCGAGCAGCAGCTGAGCCGGCAACAGCAGGAGCTGGCGAACAAGGAGCGGCAGGTGGATCGCCTGAAGGAGGAGCTTGAGCAGAAGGTGGATGGGCTGGAGCGCCGGCGTGAAGAAACCGAGAAGATGCACCAGAAGCAGGTGGCGCTGCTGGAGAACATCAGCGGCCTCAACGCCGAGCAGGCGCGCAAACAACTCATCGATTCCCTGCGGGATGAGGCACGCACGGCGGCCATGGCCACCATCAAGGACATTACCGAAGAGGCGAAGCTTACTGCCAACAAGGAGGCAAAACGCATAGTGATCCAAACCATCCAACGGGTGGCCACCGAACATGCCATTGAGAATTCAGTGAGCGTGTTCCACATCGAGAACGACGATGTGAAGGGGCGGATCATCGGTCGGGAAGGCCGGAATATCCGAACGCTGGAGGAGGCCACAGGTGTGGAGATCATCGTGGACGATACTCCCGGCGCCATCATCCTGAGCTGTTTCGACGCCGTTCGGCGGGAAGTGGCCCGTCTGGCGCTGCACCAATTGGTGAAGGATGGCCGCATCCACCCCGCACGCATCGAGGAGATCGTGAACAAAACGCGCAAGCATCTGGATGAGGAGATCGTGGAGGTGGGCAAGCGTACTTGCATCGACCTTGGCATCCATGGGCTGCACGCGGAACTGATCCGCATGGTGGGCCGCATGAAATACCGCAGCTCCTATGGACAGAACCTGCTGCAGCACAGTCGGGAAGTGGCCAACCTCAGTGCCATCATGGCCGCGGAGTTGGGCTTGAACCCGAAAGCGGCCAAGCGTGCGGGCCTGCTCCACGATATCGGCAAGGTGCCCGATGAGGATCCAGAACTGCCACATGCGATCCTGGGCATGAAGCTGGCCGAAAAATTCGGGGAGAAGCCCGATGTGTGCAATGCCATTGGAGCGCACCATGATGAGATCGAGATGACCACGCTGCTGAGTCCGATCGTGCAGGCTTGTGATGCTATCAGCGGGGCGCGGCCAGGTGCACGCCGGGAGGCTACGGAGGCCTACATCCAGCGACTCAAGGATCTGGAAAGCCTGGCGATGAGCTACGGCGGTGTAACCAAGGCCTTCGCCATACAGGCCGGGCGTGAATTGCGCGTGATGGTGGAAAGCGAGAAGATAACCGATGCGCAAAGCGATGAGTTGAGCATGCGGATCGCGGATCGCATAATGAATGAAATGACCTACCCCGGACAGGTGAAGGTCACCGTGATCCGGGAGCGGCGTTCGGTGGCGGTGGCGAAGTGACCATGGAAGGATCCCAGGGGCCGTGAGGTGGTAAGACCTTTCGGCCCCTCTTCTTTTGACGTCAGGCCTGATCATGCACGTGTGGCCGTGAAGTGGGTACCTTGGCGGCGCACTGCAGGTGCTGGCATGATCAAAGGCATTCTATCCAACTCGCTCCGCCGGCTGGGTCTTCTCGGGGCGATAGACCACATCAGATACCGGATCCTCAAATTCAGGGAGCGCCACCGCAACCGGCGTTTCCGCATGGAGCATCCGGATGTCGCACTTCCGCCGGACGATCTGATGTATGAGACCTTCCGGATGGATTATGCCAAGTACTACCACGATAGTGCCCGTACGGCGGAATGGTTGATCGGCTTATTGGAGAAGCACGTGGAGTTGGAGGAGGTACGGATCCTGGATTGGGGCTGTGGGCCGGGGCGCATCATCCGGCACCTGCCGCGGCTGCTGGGCAATGGATGCAGCTACCATGGCACCGATTATAATCCCCGGATCATCCAGTGGTGCAGGGAGCACCTTCCCGGCATAGCATTCAACCTGAACGGTGAACATGCTGAACTGCCTTATCCGGATCAGCACTTCGATGTGATCTATGGCATTTCCATCTTCACCCATCTTGCTGAACCCTCGCACCACGCCTGGTATGCGGAATTGATGCGGGTGCTCCGGCCTGGCGGGATCATGTTGCAGACAGCCCAGGGCGATGCCTTCAAGGACCGGCTTACCAAAGATGAGTTGCGGAGGTATAATGCCGGTGAATTGGTGGTGCGTGGTGATGTGAAGGAAGGACACAGGCTGTTCTCAGCATTCCATCCGCCGGCATACATGCGAAAAATGTTCAAGGATGCCGAGATCCTGGATCACATCCCGGACCCGGGGTCCCAGGACGTCTGGATCATCCGGAGACCGAGCCCCAGTGCCTCACATACCAAGGCACCGCCTGCATAAGGCCTTGTTTCAGATCGTACTTCGGATCGAAGCCCAATTCCTTCCGGGCCCGCGTCATATCCGCCAGCGAATCACGCACATCCCCGTCGCGTGGCGCCACATGCTCCACTGGTATTTCCACGACCGCGGGATCCAGTTTCGCAAGTTCTTCGCGCAGGAGCTCCACAAGCTGTAGCAGGGTTATGCGCTCGCCATAGGCCACATTATAGATCCGCCCGGCATAAGCTTCCGGGCAGACCAGGCTGGCCAGCACCGCATCCACCGCGTTGGCCACATAGGTGAAATCCCGCGTCTGCATGCCATCACCATGGATCTTGGGCGGTGCATGTCGCAAGAAGCTTTTGATGAAGCTGGGAATGGCGGCGGCATAAGGTCCTTCCGGATCCTGCCGTTCACCGAACACATTGAAGAACCGCAGCCCGATGGATGAAAAGCCATACAGCCGGTGATACAGCTGCCCATACGCCTCATTTCCCGCCTTGGTCACCGCGTAGGGCGACAGCGGAAGGCCTATGTCATCCTCATGCTTGGGCAAGGTCTTGGAATCACCATAAACACTGGAACTCGAAGCATAGACCAGGCGGCCCACACGCTCCAGCCGGGCTGCTTCCAAAGTATTGAGGAAACCAGTGAAATTGGTGGCATGGCTGGCCAGCGGATCCAGGATCGAACGCGGCACGGAACCCAGGGCAGCCAGATGTACCACATAATTCGCACCGCGTAAAGCTTCACGCACCTGCTCCGGCTTACGGATATCCACCTCCAGCAGGGCGAAGTTCCTCTCTGCGAGCAGGTGTTCCACGTTCCGTCTATGGCCGGTGGAGAGATCGTCCAGACAGCGTACCACGGCCCCTCGCATGATCAGGGCTTCGCAGACATGGCTGCCTATGAAACCCGCACCTCCGGTAACAACAACGGAGGTGCCTGGTGCTATCATCTGATCCACTTTGCTGATGGCTCAAAAGTAGAGGCTGGAGGTCAGCTTGCGAGCCCCCACACCTTGATCGTTCGGTCATCACTTGCGGTTATCAGTGATCCAGCGCACCAGAGGGCCGCATTCACCGAATGGGTATGACCGCCGGCCGCACGATCCAGCCGTTGAATAGGTTCCAGGGATCCAGCACTCCAGATCTTCACCGTTTTGTCCCGGCTCACCGTGGCGCAAAGATCCTTATGGAACAGGACCTTGTAGATACCGCCTTTGTGGGCGGGCGATCGCAATACCGGAGTGTGATCGGCGATCTTCCAGGCGGCGATGTGGCCATCCTTGCCTCCGCTTACCAGTACCGGTTTTTGTGGATGGTAGGCCAGGCTGGACACGCCGGTGGAGGGTGATCCATCTTCCGGGGAGGCATGCGCGGTAATGAAAGCATATTCGTTGAACAGTTCCGTATCCAGCAGCCGGATGAGCCCATCGCCACACGCCACCGCGAGTGTTCCGCCATCCGGATCCAGCGCAAGGTCCCGGAGCTTCGCCTGTGCCAGCGGCAGGTGCCGGAAAAGGCGTAGGGCACCGTTGCTCTGCCGGTTCCAGATGGAGATGCTTCCGTCACCACCGGCACACGCTATACGTTCCTGCGGCAGGGATATGATGCGGAAGATGCCCTTGGTATGCACCTGGTAGCGGTGGAACTCCCGCCGTAGTTCCATATCCACCACATGCAGGTCACCACCTTCGGTGCCGATATGGAGCCACCTGCCATCATGGTGCAGCGCGAAGATCGCCTGTTCCACGGCTACCATGACAACGCCATGGTCGGTACCACGGGGATCCCAACCCACCACATGCCCATCGCCACCACCGCTTATGAAAGTTTCACGGTCAGGGACGGAATGCATGGCATAGATGGGACCACGGTGCCCGGTGAAGGTCCTTTGCAGTTGAAGCATCCGGCCACTAAGATGCGATCTCCGACCGAATGGCCATGAGCCGTGCCAAATGGAAGGAGAGATCCGCACCACCCCTTATCTTCACGGACCGAACGATCGTTCTGTGCCCCGCTCATTCAGGATATTCTTGTTCACCACCATCGCCGTGGCGGTTTCCGCTTTGGTCTTCATCTGGCTGGAGACCTTCATGGATCTCCAGGCCCCGTTCTCGGTTTTTTTCTCGGCCATCATGGTCGCAGCATGGCTGGGTGGGGCCCGCCCGGCATTGTATGCCCTTGTCTTAGGGCTTACATTCTATGCCCTTGCGGTATCGGAGGAACTATTAGCGGCCGGTTCAGATGATACGATCGTTGTGTTCGGTGTCTATTCCGTGGTGGGGCTCAGCATCGCTTTTCTCGGGGAGGTGATCCACCGGGAAAAGCGCAGGGCATTGGCCCAGGCAGGAGCGCTGCGGGTGGCGGAGGAGCGGGCAACCAGGGCACAATCGGCCGCGAAGCTTGGCGTTTGGGAGATCGATCTGCGCACCGGTACGTGTTTCTTCAGCTCCACTTTCCGCGAGATCCACGGGATCGGCGACCGGTCCTATTCCGTTGAGGAGGCCTTGGCGCTACTACATCCGGAGGGAAGGGAACGGCAACAAGCCTCTTTCGTTTCCTTCTTAGCCAACCGCAAAGAGGAGTGGTCGGGGATAAGCAGGAGCATGCATCCGGAGTTGGGAGCGCGTTGGCTGTCGTCCAGGGCACGGGTGGAATATGATGCAGGTGGAAGTCCGGTCCTGATCACGGGTACTTCCATGGATATCACCGAGCAACGGGCGGTGCAGGAGCGTTCATCCAGGGCTCAGGAAGTGGCACAAGCCGGTACATGGGAGTTGGATCTTGTGGCGCGCAAAGCGTTCCTGAGTGCGGAATTCTGCACATTGATCGGCAGAAAACACCAGCAGGTCTTCGCGTTCGAAGCGGCCTTTGCGGCCATCCATCCAGAGGATCTGCCCATGGTGAAGGAACAATTCGCACGCACTTTGCAGGAAGGGAGAGAGATCTACCAGGTGGAGCATCGCCATGTGCTGCCGGATGGGCAGGTGAAATGGCGCCTCTCGCGTGGACGTGTGGATCGCGATGAAGCAGGGGCACCTCTTAGCATGGCCGGTGCCACCATGGACATAACCGAGCGCAAGTTGGTGGAATTGGCCCTGCGTTCCAGCGAGGAACGCTTCCGGCTGGCCACCGAGGCGATCAATGGGATGATCTATGATCATGATCTGTGTACCGGCAAGGTGGAAAGATCCGATGGTCTGGTCGAGTTGCTAGGCATCAAGCCTTCAGAAGCACCTCCTTTGGTCCAGTGGTGGGTGTCGCGTATCCATCCTGAAGATTCCATTGGGAACCAGAGGATCATGGATGATGTGTTCCGGGAAAAGCGGCCGCTCTTCGATCTGGAATACCGTGTGGAACACCAGGCAGGTCACTGGGTGTGGGTGAATGATAAGGGCCGGTGCAGTTACAATAAGCAGGGGGAATTGGTGCGGGTGGTAGGTTGCACCACGGACATAAGTGTGCGTAAAAAGGCCGAAGTGGAACTGCTGAAGGCCGACAAAGCGAAGGACGATTTCCTGGCCACTCTGGCGCATGAATTACGGAACCCGCTGTCTCCGCTCCAGCATGCCATCGACCTGCTGGATGTGATCAACAATGATCAGCAGATGCTACTGAGCATGCGGGAAATGATGGACCGGCAGATGAAACACCTTGTAAGGCTGGTGGACGATCTCTTGGACCTGAGCCGCATAAGCCGTGGCAAGATCGAATTGCGCAGAACGGTGATGGATCTGGGGTTGTGCGTGCGCTCGGCGATCGAGGCGAACAGGCATATGATGGAGCGGCAAGGCCATCACCTGGTGGTGGAGATGCCGGCGCATTGTTACGTGAATGGAGATATGGAGCGACTCACTCAGGTGGTGAGCAATCTACTGCACAATGCGGCCAAGTTCACACCACCGCAAGGCCGCATCCGGCTTACTGTGAGGACCACGGAGCACGATGCGGTGGTGGAGGTTCAGGACAATGGTCCGGGGCTGGACCAGGATTCCCTGGACAAGATCTTCGAGATGTTCGTGCAAGCCGGTGACAATAGCCATGGAGGTCTGGGCATCGGATTGAATCTTGTCCGCAGGCTGGTCGTGAAGCACGGTGGTACCGTTTCCGCGAACAGCGGAGGCCTGGGCACCGGCTGCACTTTCACTGTGCGCCTGCCTCTCCAGGTGGAGGACAGCACGGACGGAGATGTTCAGCGGCCAACCTTGGTCACCGTGGCCTAATGCTGAATGGAGGGGTCTAGGGTTCGGTGCTTTCCGTACCTGTACCAGATCCCGTATCCTCCGGTGTATCGTCACCTTCGAACCAGCCTTGCACACGCTCACCCTGACTGTTGAACCATTCTTCCACATCATGCATGGTACGATCCGCGGTGTTACGCACATTCTCCCAAGTGCTGGTCTCGGCCACCTCCACGGAGCTTAATTCCTGCTCCACACGCTGGCGGTTTTCCACCAGCTCTGTGCGGTATTGTTGCAGCTCTTGTTGCCGTTCCTCCGGTCGATCCATCATCTGGAGGTGCCGGTCCACGTCGCTTATGCGTGCATCGATCCTATCGCGCAACGCGATCAACTCCATGCGGGTTTCGGCGCGTTCGATCTCCAGGTCCGCTGCGGCTTGTGTGGTCTCGGTATCCCCAGCGGCCCCTTGTAGGTTATCCGTTTCCTGCGGTACCGTGCAGCTCGCCAATGTGATAAGCGCACCTGTGAAAAATGCACTTGTCCATTTCAGTTCGCTTCTCATGGTCTATTCTTTTGCTACTACGCATCATGCATCGCGCCAAAGTGGGCCAATGTCGTAAGCAGGAAGCAGATGCATGCCGCCCAGCACCTCAGCGATCGCGGATCGTGGTATGCGGAAATGATCGATCGGATCAGTGGAACCAGCCTTGTCCACGCGTTACCTGATCCGGTCTTTCCAATTCTCAGATGCAGTGGTATAAAGGCGGTTTCGGCAGTGCCGGCCGTAAAGCTGCGTAAGTGGCGCAGCCGGAAAGCCCACAGGCCGTGATGCCGCAGCCATGCGGTGATCATGGCCGCGGACTTGTAGGCGTAGACACGACCTGACGGGATCCCGCCCGCCAACGATCACTCAGTCAAGCATCCATACCTGACCATACCGCCATCACCTGCGATACGCCGACCTTCCGCTACGTTGAATTTGTAACCCAGCTGGCTGGTGTCCATGATCCAATATGCGTTCAAGGGAATGATCGCGCGGTTATTCCATCCTTTCAGATCCTGGAGGCAGGATCGAAGAGACGGTGCATCGCTGATCGCAGCAACACCCCGGCGATGAGCACACCAAGGCCGGAAAGAATGGTCTGCCACGAAAGCGATGCGGCCATCACCAGGCAGCCTATCAGCCCGAGCAAAGGCACCCATCGCCCGTACTGCTGTTCTTCGCGAGGTTGTTTCAGGGCAGCGAGATTGGTGATCGTGTAATAGAGCAGGATCGTAAATGTGGCCGTGCGAAGTATGAAGCCCAACGTTCCGAAGATCACCATGGCGAGGATGATCGCACCCGTGAGCATGATGGCCAGCAACGGGATCTGCCGGCATTCATGGATATGGGCCAGGGCGGGAGGAAGGTCGTGGCGGCGCCCCATGGCCAGCAGCATGCGGCTGATGCCGAGAACCTGGCTGAGCAACACACCGAGCATCGCCGTAGCGGCTGCCAACAGAATGAGCAGACCGATCGCGGGGAGATCCATGGCAGCGGCGGCGGCTTGCACTGGAGCGTCGGTCGCTGCCATGGCCGGTGCTCCGATCGTGCCCACGGCCACGGTGGCCACCAAAGCATAAAGCCCTACGGCCACGGCAATGGTGATGATCACCGCACGGGGGATCGTGCGTTTCGGATCACGCACTTCCTCGGCCAGCGTGGCGATGCGTGCATACCCCGTGAACGCGAAGAAGAGCAATGCTGCCGAGGTGAGCACACCCGACCATCCCGACGGTGCGAATGGCGAAAAATGGATGCGATCCACCTGGGAAAGGCCGCCCAGACCGAAGTACGCGAGGACCAACACAGTGATGCCGACGATCACCATGTTCAAGGTGCCCGCTTTTCGGATGCCCAGGATATTGGCCAGCGTGAGCACGATAACCGCTCCGATGGACAAGGCCATGGCAGGTACCTGCGGGATCAAAACATGCGCATAAGCACCGAAGCCAAGCGCCACTACACCTGCAGCACTGAGCTTGCTTGCCACGAACATCCAGCCTGCACCGAAACCCAACAACGGACCAAGCAGCCGGTACCCGTATTCATAGGCGCCACCGGAGTATGGATACACGGCCGCGAGTTGTGCGGAACTGATGCCGTTGAAGGCCGCGACCGCACCTGCGATGCCAAGACCAACGAGGAAAGCAGGACCCGCCACACCGGCGGCTTCACCTGTTACCACGAAGATGCCCGCACCGATGATGGCGCC
>JAEZCB010000012.1 GCA_023412755.1 Bacteroidota bacterium | reverse complement strand
CTCGGAGATGTGTTTATGAGACTGCGGCTAATCTGCGTGGCTTATTGGGATCCGTGCCGAGCAAAGGTTCCATGCCGTGAAGCCGCTCTATCATATCCGCATAGCCGCGGTTGAAAGAGGTGAGCCGCATGCCTGGTTCCACCGTCCAGAACATGTGCTCGCTACTCTCGAAGAGTGCTCTTAGTTTGGCTTCATGCGCCCGTACTTTTTCGCGTGCCAGATGCATGTTGGTGACATCGCGGAAAATGGTGCGCATGGCGATGGTACGGCCTTCCCTCGAACGGGTGTTCAACGTGCCTTCCACATACACCCGCTGTCCGTTCTTACCAATGAATACGGTGCTGATGGTCTCAACACCTCCTCGTGACATCACCTCTTCGAACACCTTGGAAAAGGTCTCCCGATGGTCCGGATGGATCACGTCAATGCAGGACATGGCATCCAAGTCATCATCGGTATAACCAAGAGCGTTCCGCCAGGCGTTGTTCACGTATTCAAAACGGCCCTGGCCATCCACACTTTGGATCAGGTCCGTGGCATTCTCAAAAAGATCACGGTAGCGTTCCTCGCTCAGTCGCAAAGCTTCCTGATCGCGAAGCATCTGGGTGATGTCACGGGAAACGCCCATGGCACCGAGCAACTGCCCATCCTCATCATACAGGCGGGATGCTGCCAGGAAGGAGGTGAAAACTTCACCATATTTCGTGATGTTCTGGATCTCACCAGCGAAAACACCATGCTCATTCAATTCCTGTTGAATGCGATCGAACTGCACTTGATCGGCGTACAACATGATGGATCGCTGGCCAAGAGCTTCACGTGGTTCCCAACCGAACCGGGTGGCCGCCGCAGGATTGTATTCCGTGATGCGCCCTTCGGGATCCGCGGCGATGATCATATCCAGGGAACTATCCACCAGGCTTTTCGCGAACCGGCGGGAATGGCGCAACTGTTCCTGCGTGCGGCGATGTTCCGCGATCTCCAGCCGCAACACCTGGTTCACCTCTTCCACCATCTGCACCCGGTTGCGTTCCTTCAACAGATCCCGAACACTGCTTTGATCCTGGAGGGTGAACTGGACCACCGTTCCACCGGCCACAACGGCCGTGGTGGCCAGGATACTGATCTCAAGCTGATCGCCATTCGTCCTTACCGTGAGTGGTGGCGCGGATCCCACTGCGAGGCATTCGCGCAGCATGGCATCCACCCGGGCACCATCCTCACGTTGGAAAAGATCGAGGATCACATCACCGGTGGGATCTTTTCCTAAAGATCCAATGGCCGCCGCGTTGGCATACCGTACACGACCATCCGTGATCAGCAATACACCATCCCGGATGTGTTCCAAGAACCCGCCGATCGTTGGCAACAGCGTTCCAAAACCCTCCTCATCAAAGGTCCGTTGCATTTGACCATGGAATTCCCATGGCCCTTGTTCATGGCGCTCCAACACCAGATCAGCTACCATGTGGACAGCCATGCCCTTCTTATGGAGCAGTACGATCACCTCCTGATATCGGCCATCGTCGCGAAGTTTGTTCCATAGCTGTTCTTCTTCCGCCGCGCTGCGGAACAGACGGGATGCAGGCTGCTTCAACAGTTCCTCGCGATCCCTGTATCCCAGCGATCGTGCAAGAGCATCATTGCATTCCAGGATGGAGCCATTTTCATTGGCGAGGATCATACCGGCAGGCGCGCGCAGGACCAACTCCGCATACCGATGATGAAGCGGATCGGATGCTTCGTTCATTTCACCGGTATCCGGCGGCACATCTAGCTTTTCGCGCTGGGCGCCATCCATGGCACGAAGGTAAACCGCAATATTGGCCGCGGTCTATGGTACTTCATCACCACCGCCGGCCACCAGGGGCGGTGGCACTTTCTCACCGTCTATCCTGATCTCCACACCATCCTTGTATCGGATGGTCATATAAGGCACGCCCAATTCATTGTATTGCACGAAATCACCCTGGGCGAGTCCCATCACATAGCGGCCTTCCATCTTTAGCTGGCCACTGGGCCACCACCATTTGTGCTTGCCGTGTGGTTCTCCGTTGACATACTCGCCCACGAAATTCTTTCGGCCGTTCTCATAGATATACACCCATTCGCCATCCCGCAGATCATCCTTGTAGGCACCTTCTTCTTTATGATCGCCCAACTCATAGGACCATCTGCCCTCACGCCGACCGTCGATGTATTCGCCTTGTGTGATCAGCTTACCATTCGGATCATATTCAGCGGAATGTCCATCCTCCCTGCCTCTGCGGTAGTTCTCTTCGCGATGTACCTGGCCATTCTCATGGTACCAAAGCCATTTGCCGTGTGGCTGGCCATTCATGTACTTGCCCTTCTGCTCCACTTTGCCACTGCGGTGGAAAAAGGTCCAGTCGCCTTCCTTTCTTCCCTCCTTGTATTCGCCCTCGGCACGCTTCTCACCGGTAACGAAGAACTCTGTCCATACCCCTTCCATGGCACCGGAGGCATTCACGCTACCGGAACTCATCAACACATCGTTCTTGTAGATCTTGGCGGCCACCAATTCTCCATCGGCCGAATATTCCTGGAAGAGACCCTCCTTGGTGCCCTGCCTGCTGTAGCTGCCTAAGGAGGCCACTTTTCCGGTGGGATGGTATGTCCGTTTTATATCCAGGATCTGGGATTCCTGCGCGTTGGCCTCCACCTCGCCTTGATCATACTTCACCATATCCTTCAAGGTGCCGTTGCTGTCGAACTCTTTGAAGATCCCCTGGCGCACATCGTCCACGTAGGTACCCTCCCATTTCACCCGGCCGTTGGCATAAAATTCTTTCCAAAGCCCCTGTTTCAACCCCATCTTGTCCACCCGGTTGATATCCTCCCGCTTGCGCAACATGCCGGCCCCATAGGTGAGCAGTGAGATCAACCGGCCATCTTCGGCATATTCGTAACCTTTTCCTTCTTCCTTTCCTTCCTTGAACGGCACCTCCTTGTGCACCTGGCCGTTGGGATGAAAATAGCGCGTTACCCCTTCCTTCAGATCGTTCACGAACAACTCCTCCATCAGCAGGTTGCCTTCCTCATCGTATTTGCGGGAGATGCCCTCCTTCATCCCATCACTGTAATTGATCTCATTCAGCAGGATGCCTTCCGGCGAATAGAAGCGCCAGAGGCTGTCCAGCTGGGTACCTACCCGGTTGCCTTCCGAACGAAGCGTACCGTCTTCGTAATAGGTCTTCCAGAGCCCTTCTGGCACCCCGTTCACCATAAGGCCCTCGCTGCTGAGGTTGCCATTGGGGTGATAGTAGCGGGTAAGTTCTTCCCCACCGTTCTGGGCATGGGCGGTGTAACCGATCACACACCATAACATGCTCATCAACACCCTCTTTATCATATAAAACAATTCTTTAAAAGAGTTTGTTGATATAAGATGGTCGGTTCATTGTGTGGATGATATTCCTCAACGCTCCTTGTGCGTGCCACTTATCAAAAGTAGCACACGGTTTTTGAACGATCGAACGGCCAAGCGAGGAATGGGCGGAGTAGGACTGGCAAGGGCTCATGCTATATCGATCAACGATCGTTCATCAATGATCCGCATGTGGTGTGGTGCAAAGAATGATGCCCCCACCAGCACATTTCGATCGTTCGATCGGCGTGGAGATCATTCCACAGTTTTTACTTGCAGGATCCATACCATTCTATAAGCGGAATTGGACCGATCACTTGGTCAAAATGTTATCCCCCATTATGAACCGGAACAGACAGGGATCGAACAGTGGATCGTTGGATCGGGATCAACACGTTCTCCACAAGTAACTTCGCCCTATGGGAAAGCGGATCTCGATCGGTAGTGATCATGCTGGTTTTGAGTTGAAGGACAAGCTGAAACAGCATCTGGAGGCAAAGGGTTACGAGGTGCAGGACAAGGGTACCAACGGACCTGATAGCGTAGATTACCCCGATTTTGCCCATGCCGTGGCAGAAGCCGTAGCGGCCGATCCAGCTGAACTCGGCATTGTTGTATGCGGCAGCGGCAATGGGGTGAACATTAGTGCCAACAAACATGCGGGCATCCGCTCCGCGCTGGCCTGGGAACCGGAGATCGGCGCTCTGGCCAGACAGCACAATAATGCCAACGTACTGGCCCTGCCGGCGCGTTTCATAGACCAGGAGAAGGCCCTCAGCATAGTGGATGCTTTCCTTGCCGCGCGGTTCGAGGGAGGCAGGCATGAGCGGCGTGTGGAGAAGATCGAAACCAAGGGACCGCTTTGAACGGACAACACATGGGTAAATGGGGATCGAGGCTGCTTGGTGCGGCCGCTGGCTTGTTCATCTGGGCCACCAGCCTAGCACAGGTGGATAGCATAGCGTTGAACTATGCGGGCACCATTACAATAGATGATCTGCAGAGGCATCTGAAGATCTTGGCCAGTGATGAATACGAAGGCAGGGATACCGGTAAGGAAGGCCAGAAGAAAGCGGCTGCCTACCTGCGGGCCCGGTTCATCGAATATGGTATACCTCCGGTACCTGCAGAGGAGGGTGTGATCGTTGAAGGGTATTTTCAGCCGTTCCGCCTCATCGAGGAACGCAATGGCACACTGTCCATCGCAACCGCCAGAGATACACTGGACTTTAAGGACCAGATCCTTTACTTCAATGAATTCATCTCCAAAGCGCTTACTGTGGATAAGGTGCTTTTCCTTGGTGATGGCAGGAATATCCAGGGAGTATCCGCCGGTGATGTTCTGATGGTGGTGGATGATGGTGTGGCCGATATGGTACCTTTCATGGGCTGGCTACAACAGACCGCGGAGCAGGCACGTTCGGCCGATGCCTCCATGCTGTTGGTATCCACACCCCGGATCGCGGAATTACGTGAGGAATTGGGCCATTTCATAGGGGGATCAAGAATGCGCCTGGCTAACGGAGGTCAACGCGCTCCGAAGACCGGAATGCAGACCATTCTTGTGGATAAGGAGGCTGCGGCAAGCTTGCTGAAAGGCCGCAAACGCATGAACAAGTTGCGCACAGGCAGGAGAATACCGGCCAACTTCACCGTGTTGGCCACCCCACAGCAGCAGGAAGTGGTCAGCGAGAACGTACTCGCCTACATTGAAGGTACCGAAAAGCCGGAGGAATTGATCGTGATCACCGCACACTACGATCACGTGGGCATGGAAGGCGAGGACATCTACAACGGTGCCGATGATGATGGATCGGGCACCGTGGCGTTGATCGAGATCGCTGAAGCTTTCGCCGAAGCGAAGAAGGCCGGACATGGCCCGAAGCGAAGCGTATTGATAATGCCGGTGAGCGCAGAGGAAAAGGGTTTACTCGGATCGAAGTATTATTCGGAGAACCCGGTGTTCCCGTTGGAGAACACGATCGCCAACCTCAACATCGATATGATCGGCCGCACGGATAGCGCCCATGCCGGTGGCGAACCGTATGTTTATGTGATCGGCAGTGATCGCTTGAGCACACAATTGCACGAGGTGAACGAGCGGGCCAATTCATCCTACACCGAGCTTGAATTGGATTACACCTTCAACGCAGAGGACGATCCGAACAAGTTCTACTACCGCAGCGACCATTACAATTTCGCAAGGAAGGGTGTACCGGCGATCTTCTATTTCAGCGGGGTGCACGAGGATTATCACCAGCCCACCGATACCGAGGAAAAGATCGAATATGATCGGCTGCACCAGCGCACGTTACTCGTGTTCCACACCGCATGGATCCTGGCCAACCAGGAAGAGCGCATCAAGGTGGATAAGCCAGTGCGCTGATCAGGGCAGGGTGCGTTCCCCGAGCAGATCCTGGATGAAGATATCCAGATCCTGTTGATGCTGTAGGTGCAAAACACCGGTGCCGGGACCGTACGATCCTGTTATTATCCTACGTACCACATGCTTATGATCCAGGATGATGGTGGTGGGATAAGCCTGGACCCGATCCAGGTAGGGCAGCCGTTGCTGAAGGGTCTCCTTGTCTGCCCTGCCGGCGAAAAGGATGGGGTATTCCAATCCTAGTGCATCCCTGTAGCGAAGCAGGTTCCGCCTGGCGCGTTCCGGGTCCTCGTGCTTCTCGAAAGCCATGGCGACCACCTCCAGGCCCTGGGCATGATACTTCTGGTGGAGGCGATGGAGTTCTAGGCTGTGGTCCGTACAGTTGGAGCACCAGCTGCCCATCACATTCAACAGCAGCACCCTCCCTGCGAAACGTGGATCATTGGATGTGACCCGTTCGCCATGCAGATCGCGCAGGTCGAAACGCACGCGCGAAGTATCCGTTGCCAGGTGGGTGATCGCATGTGGATCGCGTAATCCAGCGGTATCACTCCGCACACCGGTGAATGCCTCCTTCCAATGGATCCCGCTGAGGTATTCGCCCTCCATGCGATCACCATCCAATGCTGCGCGATAGAAATAGATATGGGAACCATCGAAGCTGGAAAGCTTGAGCGAATCGTTCTGCACCACACCTTCCAAAGAGCGATGATCACCGGTCTCCGTCGCGAATGTTCCGGTCACACGGCCATCGTCATGAGCGGTGAAGAAGCCCAGTGCAGGTGTGGCCTTTTCCAGCGGATCGAATAGCACGGCCCATTGTCCTTCCACGATCCGTGGATCATCCCATTCGCCGGTGAACCTTCTGCTATCGCCAGCCTGTGCGATAAATGGGATCTTGTAGTCGCCGCCCCTGACGTGGTTGTACCAATGACCTGTGATCATGCTTCCATCATGCATTACGCGTCCCCTTGTTCCGGTATCGTAGATCGGTGAATGAATGAAGATGCTGTCACCCTGCCGGACGATCCGCATGGGCACCTGCTCTTCTCCATTGAAGAAGATGAATGATCCTTCGGGTTGCGTATCCAGCCGAAATTGGGCAAGTACAGGAGCGCTTTTTCCCTGTAGATCGAAAACGAATCGCCAGGTCCCTGTTTCAAGCTGCCTGGGGTCCGATCCATTCCGGTCACCGCAGGAGATCAATAGCAGGAAAAGAAAGGTCGCGGGAATTTTCAAGTTGGATCGGATGACCGGGAGCACGAGGGAATTTACACCGGGCACCTGGGCGGCCTGGGCTCAAATATGCGGATACTTGAGATATTCCCTCCCCTACTTCTTCAGCTTCGCCACCTGCATGCGGATGAATTCCGGCAGATAGTTCGGCGTGCAATTCCGGGGAACGATCTCATCCTTGTAAAGGCCCGTACTTTCGCCCAGCGCGATGCAACGTGATCGGAATTCCGCTGGAAGATCGGCATAAAGCCTCCGGCGCTCCAGAGTTCCATCGCCAATGCATGATCCTTCTTGAGCTCCTTGGCGACCGTGCGCAGATCACCAAGCTTCGTTGATCCTTCGATCC
>JAEZCB010000009.1 GCA_023412755.1 Bacteroidota bacterium | reverse complement strand
AAGTATGCCTGTTGCGGTCCGTATCCATGGGCAGATGACGCGTGGTTTCCCCCAGCATGCCTTGCGCCTGATCTTCGAAGACCCGGTGGTGCCATGGGCGCGGGAAGAACACGGAAGGCATGCCACCATGGTCTTGCGTGCAGCGGGCAATGATCAGGTGAAGGCCATGATGCGCGATGCCTTCCAGCATCGGTCCTGTGCCGGACTCCCATTCGCCACATCGCCGGCGATCCCATGTGTGGTGTACATCAACGGAGCGTATTGGGGTGTGCATCATCTGCGGGATAGGCTGGACCATGAGGAGCTGGCCTTACGTCATGGGTTGCCGGCCAGGGAGATCGCGATCCTGGAAGATCAGGCGGAACTGTATCGCGGTGATGAAGCGGCAGTACGTGAATTCCGGCAACTGCTGCATATGGCCGAACAAAGTGAGGGTAAGGATGCCACGCATATGGATCGGATCCAGTCCGCGTTGGATGTGGATGGTTTCCTTACGTACATGGCCAGCCAGATGATCCTCGGCAACATGGACTGGCCAGAACAGAACGTGCGGTATTGGAAATTCACGGGTACACCAAAGGAGGCTCCTGCCGATGGCCGTTGGTACTTCATCATGGGTGATTCCGATCTTTCTTTTGGGGCCAACGCACCGGCGTCCGCGGACCCCTTTCTGCGGGTGCGCGGATCACAGGCACCTGTGGCCAGGCTCTTCCGGGCGCTTATGAGATGGCCCCGGTATCAGGCCATGTTCACGGAACGCATGGACATGCTGTTGGATGGTCCCCTGTCATCAGAAAGCCTGTTGCGTCATCTGGATGATATGGTGCGGCTCATGGAGGGAGAGATGGACCGGCATACGGCACGATGGCGGAAACCAGCGGATAAGGCCAGATGGCTGCGCGAAGTGGAGGTCATGCGCGAGCTAGCGCGTGAGCGGGGGCGCCATGTAAGGGAGCATTTATCCAGGAACCAAATACCAGGGGCGGTCTAAGGGGATGATAGACTTCATTCGAAAGAATATCGCCTTCCTGTTGGTCATCCTTTCCTGGGTGCTGGTGTCCATCTATGGCCAGGGATTGATCTATGCCTGGCTGCCCATCACCATACTGCTTCTGAAGGCACGGGACCATTGGCCGGAATTGCTCATGGGCCTGCTCATCTTCCTGGTGCTCTCGGATATGGACAAGGCATTCCTGCGGATGGGGATCGTTAAATCGGCCAAGAACATCTTCGTGGTGTTGCTCGCCGCCTTGTTCATTCTGGAACGGCACCGGTTCTATCCCTTCTCGCGGATCTTCAACATCTTCCTGCCATTCTTCCTGTATAGCTTCTTTCCGCTGATCTGGAGCAAGGTGCCACTGTTGGGTGTTCAAAAAACGCTTTCCTACGCGCTGATGTTCATGATCATCCCGAACTATGTCCTCTATAATTACAGGATCATGGGCTGGCAGTTCTTCAAGAACCTGGTCCATTTCGTGGCGTTCATTCTGCTCATCGGCCTTGCGCTGGATCAGATAGGCCTCATTTCCACCGACATCGGAACCCGGTTCCGCGGTGTCTTCGGCAACCCCAACGGCATGGCGGTGTACTGTTATCTGTGCATCATGCTCTTCAGTGTGGTGGTGGCCGTGAACCGGGAACTATTCACGCTCCGCGAAAAGATCGTGCTGTACGTCATCTTCTTCTATTTCCTGATCATCTCAGGATCGCGCGCATCGCTCGCATCCACCATGATCTTCCTGCTCTTCCATCGCTTCTTCGCCTATTCGCCATTCCTGGGCTTCATCGTATTGATCGGCATGTTCGGGGTGGTGGAGGTGATCTCATCCAATCTGCAGACCATCATTCTGGCACTTGGGCTGGAGGAATATTTCCGGTTGAAGACGCTCGAAGATGGCAGCGGCCGCTATTTCGCATGGGAATTCACCTGGGGCCACATCCAGAATTACTTCGTTTTCGGCGGCGGGTTCGCCAATGATGAAGCCATCATGAAATACTACCGCCTGTACCTGGAGCGCATGGGCCACCAAGGCGGGGTGCACAACAGCTACCTATCATTCTGGCTGAATGTGGGGCTGGTGGGGCTGCTGGTCTATCTCCGAAGTTTCCTGTTGCTGTTCCTGAAGGCGAGCAAACTGGTGCCGATGAGCCTGGCGATCATGTTCTCCGTGCTCTTCTCCATCATGTATGAGAGCTGGCTGGTAGGCTCGCTCAACCCATACACCATCCTGCTGCTCATCATTATGACGATCATTTCCGAGGCGGAGATCGCCGACTGGCGCACCTATGAGGCGGTGGAGGCAACCCCCGAGGTGGAGGAGCGGCCTCTACTGGCCGGCGGGCAAATGGGCCTTGCGCATACATGAGCCGGTTTACTTTGCGGCCGATGAGCAGAATGAAGAAGGTGCTGGTGGTGCTGGCGGTACTGGTCGTCGCGATCGGCGCGGGTGCGTGGCTGGCCGATCATCTGTTGCGGGAGAAAGGGCATCCAGGATTGCGCAGGTTCATGCATCAGGTTGCGATGAACTACCCGAAAGGTTTCGCGGTGGAACCGGTGGTGCTTAAGATCCAGGTTAAGGAGCAGGAACTCGCACACCTGGAAAAGGTGGTGGAGGAGGCCAGAGCGCGGGGCGTGATCTTGCCGGAGGGTAACGAGTATGTGCCGGCGCAGGTAACAGGACCGGATGGCATGTTCAAGGCCAGGATCAGGATCAAGGGCAAACTCACCGACCATGTGGAGGGTGATAAATGGTCTTTCCGTGTGATCGGCAAAAAGGATGGGACATTCCTGGGCATGCGGCGCTTCTCACTGCAACATCCCGGCACGCGCAATTACCTCTATGATTGGTTCTACCACCAACTCATGAAAGGTGAGGGCATCATCGCGTTGCGCTATGGCTTCATCCGGGTGGAGTTCAATGGTGAGGATCTGGGCATCTATGCCTACGAAGAACATTTCGGACAGGAGCTGTTGGCGAACAATGAACGCTTCGCAGGGCCCATCTTCCGGTTCGATCCCGGATTGTATTGGGAGCATCGCCTCAATGAGATGCATGGCCTGAAGCTGGATGATCCTTATGCGGAGTATCAGGCCGCGGCCCTGGACGCATTCAGCTCCAATGCCATGCGTAAGGATGAGAGCATGATCTCCGCCTACGAGGAGGCCGTGGCATTGATCGAAGCCTTCCGCCGGGGCAGGTTATCGGCCTCGCAGGTGTTCGATGCGGATAAGATCGCCCGCCGCCATGCCATACTCGATCTGATCGGCGGGCACCATAGCATGGATTTCAGCGATGTGAAGTTCTACTATGATCCGGTGGCTCGCAAGGTGGAGCCGGTGGCGTACGAGAGTTTCAGTGCCTTCCGGATCCGCACACTCGCCGGCAGCAACAAGTTCACAGGAAGGCAGGAGGAAGCGCAGGATCTGCACGAAGGCTATTTCAATGATCCACATCTATTCAGGCTTTATGTGGCACACTTGGAAAGGATCTCGCGCCCAGAGTATCTGGACAGCGCATTCACCGCATTGGCATCGGCCATGGATACCGCTTCCGCCACGATCTACCGGGAATTTCCGTGGAAGGAACTCGATCGATCCATTTACGATCACAACCAGAAGGTGATCAGGCGGCTACTGGATGTGCCGAAGGGTTTCCACGCCTATACCGGTGCCCGCCATGGCGATACACTGGAGATCACTGCCGTTCCGGTGGAAGCGCTGCCGCTGGAGGTCCATGGGCTTTTGGTGGATGGTGAACTCCTGCCACCGTTGGGTACGTCCATAGTGCCCTGCCGGATGCCGCAACGCATGGGTATCCCCGTCACGTTGCGCTTTTTGGTGCCGCGGACCGAAGCAGGCGATCGCATGCTGGAGGCGCGCATGGTATACAGCGTGCTTGGCGCATCTGCGCGCAAGGAGCTCGATGTCTTCCCATACGCCTTGCTGGAACCTGAGTTGGCGGAAAGACTGGTGCCGGTGAATGGTTCAATGGACCTCCCATTCATCCATGTGGATGAAGGATCGAAAGAACTGGTGCTGCGGTCAGGAAGCCATGTGATCCGGGAGGATCTGGTGCTTCCAGCCGGTTACCGGGTCTTAGGCCGTTCGCCGCTCCATTTGGATCTTACAGAAGGTGCGCGGATCATTTCCTACTCGCCCATGGACCTGCACGGTAACGAGGAGGATCCGGTGCGTATCACATCCGCTGATGCGAAGGGAGGCGGACTTTTCATTCTTGATGCCAGGGAAAACTCGCGATGGCGCCATGTGGAGGTGGGTCCCATGCCAGGCTCTGGTGAAAATGGTGCTGCGATCACTTTCCAGAACACACGGGTACGGCTGGTGCGGTGCCGTATCGGAGGGGCGGCCACACATGCTGTGTTACGGGCCGTAAGGTCCGATCTGCGTCTGGAGGATGTGGTGCTTGCCGGTGGAAGGGACCAACTGCACTCCACATATTCCTACATCCATGCACAAAGACTCGATATGTATGGAGCGGCCGATGATGCCATGGTGT
>JAEZCB010000191.1 GCA_023412755.1 Bacteroidota bacterium | reverse complement strand
CCACAGGGGAGGAGAGTGGGTCGGGCATAACGAGGAAACGTGCATTGGCACCGATACCAAGACTATCCCAACGTGCTTTCACCACGCGTGATACACTGTCGCCATCCACTACGCACACGATGCCCGCACCAGGTTCCAGATGGGCCACCAGCTCGTCCAGTACAGTATCGGTTGGAATTCCGGAATAGCTCAGCCACACCGCCTCGTGCGGCTCCCATTCGGCCGGCAGATGGTACGGTGGTGGCCCCTCGCGATCCGTGCACGACGCAATGCCCGCACTGATCACAAAAAAAGCGGCCACATGGGGCAAGGCTTTGAACAACATGGGTGGAATTTCTAGAGGGGTCGATCCCAGGCATCGCGCCGACCGGTTCGGAAAGGCGGACCCAAAGGGATCAAGTGGGTCAATTCGTCCAGACCGCGTATCCTTTGCGACGCAGCTCCAACGCCAGGCCCTTTTCCACTTCCAGTGCTTCGACATGGCTCAATGGACCTATGTTCTGGTATAAGCTGGGGCGCAGGTACCGGCCATACCTGCGCACGATGGGAGAAGAGAGGTTGTGGCCCTTCGCATTGCGGTAGCCGCTTTTGTGCTGCTGGAACCGCTCCTGCGGTGTCTTGCTCGTCATGCCCACATACAGGCATTCCAGCACACCGTTGTACTGTGGGTTCGCCGCACGGAACTTCCAATTCTCGTTGAAGACCTTGCGTGAAAGCTCGATCACGTAGACGGTGTAGGCCGTAGGCATCGCTTGGTGCAAAGATCAACGCGACAGGTACTTGTTCCATGGTTGTGGTGTGATCCCTGGCAAGGGACCTTTATTCAATGCTGTACCAGGATCCTTGTGGTGAAGATGGAACTTTCTTCCGTACGGGCGGTGAGCAGGTAGATGCCGTTGTTGATGGCCGGCGGCAGCGATATGCTCACCGCATCACTGGCCATGATCATGGGGAACGCATGCACGAGTCTTCCGGCAACATCGTGGATCGAGATCGCCATTTCCTTGCCGGATCGCTCTTCATCGAAACGGATGGTGAACCGATCGGCCACCGGATTGGGATGAACACTGAAGTCCGCTGGCTTTTGCTCCGGAGCCACATTGGTGCTTATGCCACTGCCCGGATCCACCCGGGTGCCGTGGATGTTGTTGCCATCGGTGGCCCAGAAGATCACCGCTCCACCATCATCTGTCGGAAGCATGCGTTGATCCCCGTAATTCGGAGCATAGTTCGCTGGTGTCATGGTGAAGGCCGGCGACCAGACCGGGACACCATCCGCGTTGAGCAACATGGCCTGGAAGCCCGCACTGGTCTTGTGTGCCACATAAGCTCCGCCATCCGGTGTCGCCGCTATCCGGGCATGGGGGATATAGGTGTTCTCCTGGATCGCGAGCACGCCATCCACCGTCCATAACGGATCACCGTCAAGGTTGAATTTCTGCGCATACAGATCGTAGTTGTCCGCAGGTGGCCGGGCATCGGACCACCCGAGGAAGATGTGCCCATCCCTGGCGGCGATCGTAGGGCGCCGCTGGTCGGAGGCATGCACGCACACCGGCTTCACCGCCGGGGTCCAGGCAAAGGCACCGCTGGTATCGATGCGGCTCATGAGGATATCGCTGTTGCTGTTCCAGGCCACCACCAGGCCACCCGCACCATCGGCGGTTCCCGTGTACTCCCCATCGTTTATACCCGGCGTGCCGGCGGTGGGCACCGTATGCTGCGCCCACTGCAACTCGCCTTCCGAATTCACCCGGCGCACCCGGATGCTGGCACCCAGTGCGTTCGCGGAGGCCCACCAGATATAGGCACCGTTAAAGCCATCGGTAACAATGCCATGGCCGCCATAACCGCTGCCGGGGATGTAGGTGCCATTGAATCCATGCAGCACTTCACCCTCCAGCGATACGCGGTTGAAGGCCACCTGCGGGTTGCCACCCTGGTGGTTCGGCATCCAGGAAACAATGGCGCCACCCTCCTGGAGCACAAGCCTGGGCTGCCCGATGCTGTAGGCGTTGGTGTTGGTGCGCCCTGCCACAAGTGCAGGCTCCGGCCACACCGGTGCACCCTCCTCATCCAGCAGATCCGCCCAAAGCGAATCGCCACCCTGCACCCACACAAAAAAGAGATCGCCGGCGGCCGTGCGTGCGAAGCTCACATCACCGATATTCTTATCCGGATGCGCCAGCAATTGTCGTCCGTCCGCTTCCCACTGCGGCACCCCACCCGCATCGAGGTGCTGGCCGTACACCTCGCGCTTGCTGTTGCTCACCCGGCCATCCAGCCAGATCACAAACCAGCCTCCGTTGCCATCACTGGTGGCGCGCACGGTCTTCTGCTCGTTGGGCGCGGTGCTGATGGCCAGGGGTGGGTCCGGCGGAGTGGACCATTGGGAAGAAGCATTGGTCACGAAGAGAACAAGGGTCGCGAGTAGCAAATGGCGCATGATCGTTCGGATTACGATCACGAAACAACGGCACGCGGGTGCCCTCCAGGAAGCCGGATCGAGGGAATGGCGGAAGATCGAGGGAACGGCATGGGCCTGGTCCTCAAATCACCCCGGCATGCGTTTCAATGCGTGCTCCACATCGTTCATCCGCCGGCGGCTCACCTCCACGAGCACCCCGTTGCGCAACCGGACATGTCCATCGGTGAGGCCTTCCACATGGGCGCGATTCACCAGGGCGCTTTTGTGCACCCGGATGAAACCGAAGGGAGAGAGCATCTCATCGTAATCCTTCAACGTGCGGGCGCTCATGTAACGCTGGCCACCCTTCACATGCAGCTGTGTATAGTTGTCATCGGCCCGGCACCAGGTGATGTCCCGTGGAGAAAGAGCCACCGAACGATCGCCATGCACCACCGTGAGTTTCATGCCCAGCGTATCGCCTTGCGCGATGTTGTGCAGGAATCCCTCCTGGCCCGCTCGCATGGGAGCGCCATTGCGTTGTATGTGCCGATCCACCGCGGCCCGCAGTTCATCGGCCTGCACGGGCTTCAGCAGGTAATCCAGGGCACTGAAGCGGATGGCTTGTATGGCGAACCGTTGGAACGCGGTGGTGAAGATCACATCGAATTCCCACCTGCCCAGCCGCTGCAGCAACTGGAAGCCATTCCCGCCGGGCATTTCCACATCCAGGAACACCAGCTGCGGTGCATGGGTCCGGATAAGCCGCTCCGCATCACCGATGTTGGAGGCTTCCGACAGGATATCCACCTCCGGGGCAACAGCCGCGAGCCTGCCCCGCAAGTGTTCCCGCGCAGCCGCTTCATCATCCACCAGCAAGGCGCCGATCATCGCGGGAAATTACCGCTTTCCGTCACTCCTCCAGCGTCAGCTCCACCCGTGTGCCTGTGGCCTCACCACCATTCATAAGATCGAAAAATCGGATCCGGCCGCTGCCCTGCAGGCCGTGTGTGAGCAATTGCAACCGTTCGTTGGTGAGCTGCAGGCCCATGCTTGCACTGCCATCGGGATGTGCCCGCGGTGGTGCGGCCGCCCGGCCCACACCATCATCCTCCACCACGCAGACCAGGCGATCATCGCGCGTGGTGAAACGGATCGTGACCCGTCCTGCGCCACGCGGTGCTATCCCGTGCCAGATCGCGTTCTCCACGAAGGGCTGCACCAGCAATGCGGGCACAGGCACATCCTCTTCCACCAGATCGGCGTCCGTTCCAATGGAATAGGTGAGTTCCTGTCCGAACCGCAGGGATTCCAGCTCCAGGTACTGGCGCAGGAATTCGATCTCCTCACTGATCGGCACCCGGTCGTTCACACTATGGTCCAGCACCATCCGCAGCAGCCGTGCGAAGCCATCGAGATAAGCGATCGCGGCTCCGGTGTCTCCCTTGCGCACCAACAGGCCGATCGCATTGAGGCAGTTGTAGATGAAGTGCGGGTTCATCTGGCTGCGCAGCACTTTCAGCTGCAGCAACCGGTTGATCTCCGCGATGCGATCACGCCCCTCGCGCAACTCCGCATTCAACTTTTCCAGCGTTGCGGCGTAGCTTCTTTTCTGGCGGAAGTTCCGCCACAGCAGGAACAGTGCGGCAAGTGCGAGCAGCACCACGGAAAGACTCCCATACAACTGCAGACCGCGCAGGCGCAAACGCTCCTCCTGCTCCCGGCCTTGAGCGCCCAGGCGTGCGATCTCCTCCTCCTTCAACCGCGTCTCGAACCGTTGTTCCAATTCCAGCAATTGCTCATCCAGCGAACGTTGGAACAGCGTGTCCTGCAGATCGCGCACGTATTTCACCATCGCATAGGCGTTGCGGTGGTCGCCGAGGGAATCATAGCAATCCGCACGCAATTCGGCCAGGTCTATGGCCAGATCGAGCGCGTTACCGGCTATCCGGTTCAGCGAATCGCCTTTGTTGAAGGCGTCGATCGCGTCGCGATAGCGTTCTGCGAAGAGCAGCGACTGCCCCAGGTTGTTCAAAGCCCAAGCCCGGTCCAGGTGGCGATCGCTGCCGAGCAATGCGAGCGCTTCTTCATGCATCCGCGTGGCCTCCTTATGGCGCCCCAACACGCTCAAGGTGCTTCCGAGATTTCCCAGGATGTTCTGTTGGATCGAAGGATGATCATCGCCGAGGTATCCGATCGCCTGCCGGTAGTGATATTCCGCGGAATCAGGCGCCAGCAGCCGATCATACATGCTGCCCACACTGTTGTGCGCGAGGGCAAGCTGCAGGCTGTCCTTACCATACAATTTCGCCAGGGCCAGCAGATCATGCCGCGATCGATCCGCCTGCGCATAATGGCGGCCCTGCACCTGGTAGCGCATGATCTGGTACATCGAAGAAAGGATGCGCACCGTGTCCCGCAGCTCGCGCGCATGCAGAAGACCTTGCTGCGCGTGCTCCAGCGCTGCCACCGCATCGTCCTGCAGGGAGAGCGCATGGGCCAGGTGCCACTCGGCCTCATAACGCTCCGGGGTTGATGCCGGTGGCAGTTGCTCCAACAACCGCCGGGCTTCCGATCGCAACGCGTCCAGGCTGTCCGCCTCGTGCAAAGCTTTCAGCCGCTCGATCGCCGCATTGCCTGCCTGCCCGCCGGCAGTGAGCGCCAGTAAAAAGACCACAACGACCAGCACCGGCTTCATGCTTCGAAGATGGGAGAAATTCGATCGTACCCCGGCCGCTTTTCCAGGGGAAAGGATAAGCATGTTCGATCCTTCGTTAGGAACTTCCGCCGTCTGGTGCACGCGGCCATGGTATTCCGAATGATCTTGGCTCGTCCTAAACACACCATCCGATGGACCGCAAGGACAAGGAGATCGAAATGCCGTTCGTGCTCAGTGAGGACTTCCAGCAGGCGCTTGAAGCGAAGGAGAACGAATTGAAGAATGCGAAACCGCAGGAGCCGGAGCCCCCGGTATGCCCACCGAACGAGGAGGGCGTTTGTGAAATGTGTTCGGGGTAGGCACGTATCGCACCTGGGGTAATTCCGCCGGATCCGGATGGTGGCAGGTGCACGGCTTGCCGCCCCCGGGCCATTCATGCACTGCCGCGGCCAGACCACCAGGTCCAGGCACCCCTACTTCCTGGTCTTTGGCAGCAGCACCTACGACACCTTTTGTCGCCATACCGTCCTAGTTTTGCCTCCGAAGCATCCCGAGTGTCCGCCGTTTCGGCGGGCAGCCAACCGAGTGACGACACCACGGTGGACCGATGATGCGGACGAAACCGTCAAAAAAACTGTCGACCCATGGAGATCATTGGAACTGATGTATTACTGGGCTCGCTCCATCCAGAGCCACAACGCCTTCGCTCATTGGACCTCCCGCCGCACATCCTGAAGCGGCTGGAGACCAGCTTTCGTCTCTACCAGCAACACGCACGGCTCATCATCCGCATGGAAGAGCACGCCTATCCCATGATCCGCTTCGGAGCGGTGCAGTGGAGCAGTGGCTATACCGGCAAGGTACTCACGCAGGAAGAGATCGCCGAGCGTACAGTGAAGGTGGTGCGGCCGCTACGTGAGTTGGGCTGGGAGCCGATGGTCTGTGTGGGCGAGATATCCTGCTTTACGATGGATGTGGTGACGCGGCTGATGTTCGAGGAGTGGCGGTGGAGGGGCAACCGCTAGATCATGTCTGGGAGCCAAGAACCGAAAGCGTGGGTCAGGTGATGTGCAACCAATCCTCCTCGACCCTTCCATCCAATACCCGTGCCGCCCGCAACTCCCGTTTGTGTTTCACATCGAAATTGACAGCGATCCCAAGCAAGCCCTTGTATGCACCGGTGTACTCCTGCAACCGCTGGATGTCGTAGTTGAAGAACGCGCGGGAGTTCACCTTCCATTCCATGATCGCCAACGGCAGGTGCACGGCCTGCCGGCCTTCCCAGCAATTCATGCCCGGGCGTGGCCAGATCACCAGGTCTTTGCATACCTGCTTCTTGGTGTGACCGGCGGTGGCGGGGATGCGGCCTTCGATCGCGATCTGGCCGGGATCGAAAAGTGGAGTTCCTTCCCTACATGCCTTGGCCAGGAAGCCGAAGGCGTAGTAGCTTACGGCTTCGCGCTCCTTGCCGTACCAGGTGCCGCGGAGAACGGTTTGGGCGAAGGCGGTGAGGGTGGTGTGGAGGAGTTGTTCGAGCATCACACCCCCGTAAAGAACTTCTTCGCCAGCCCTCCGAACTTCACGATCAGTTTGCGATCCAGGTCCAGGTCCTTGCGCACGATCAGCAGGTT
>JAEZCB010000151.1 GCA_023412755.1 Bacteroidota bacterium | reverse complement strand
TATTCCTGGATGTACTCGCGCAATTCCAGCTGCACCAGATCCCAGGTAACGGAATCATTCTTGGTAACGGTGATGAAGTTGCCCGAGATGAAGACCCCGGTAACGAATGGCAGATTGAAGACCCGTTCGGCCAGCGGCGATACCTTTTCGGTCTCCTCAGGTGTGCGGAACTCCAGCAAACGGTCTTCCGGCAGCAACAACCTGCTGCTCACGTAGCGCATGGTGGCCGGGTTGGGCGTTGCTTCCGCATACACCGATACAGGTGGTCTTTTGGTCGTTTCCGCCATGGCACGAAGTTACGGACCATGCCACTTTTCTTTCGTCATTAACACCCTGTTGGATCTTGAAGAAGGTGAATACCGTAATTTAGCGGCTGCATGCGCAGGCTGCTCATACGGCATCGTTGGCTCACCTTGATGGTGGCGGGCCTGCTCATGTTCGCCACCAATGGCATGATGCTCTCGCGGTTGACCTGCCTGGTGGGAGGGCATTCCATCTGGGGCATCGGCTTGCTGGAGGAATGCTGCCCCGAGCATGAGGAGGGCGAGCAGGCCAGCATCATGGCCCAATGTTGTGAGATCGGCCAGGCCGGACAGCAGGTAAGCGCATTCCTGGGCCATTCCGGGCCCGATCTGGTGGATGTGGAGCACTATATGGATGCGGCACCGATCACCTTGATCCTGCAGACTCCGGTCCCGGAGGTTTCCTGGCTGGAGAGCCGGCCACCTCCTGCTGATGGCGGATGCCGCCTGGCCACACTTGGCTTCTTTTTGATCTAGGAACGTCCTTTTTGAGCACCGTTCATCCGGTGCGGTGGCGTATGCCACCATGTCGTTGTGTGCGCACTTCAACACGATCAAAAAGGAAAAAGAATGATCTTCAAAAAAGGACGTCACCTCATCTCGCTGGTGCTGCTGTCCGGGGCCATATCACTGGCTGCGCAAGGCACGGTGGAAGGTATGGTGATGGGAGTTGGTGATGGTAGGCCACTGCCCGGTGCCAACATCCATTGGATGGGTACCGCGATAGGCACATCCACCGATGCCGAAGGACGTTTCGGTTTGCAGGCTCCCAACAGTTGGCCGGCCTCGCTGGTGGTGAGCTTCGTGGGCTTCCGGGCCGATACGATCATATTGGATGGTCCGCCTGCTTCACCTCTGGTGGTGCGTCTGCAGGCGAGCATAGAGTTGCAGGCGGTGGATGTGGTGGAGCGGCAGAGCGGAACCATCATGGACACCCGGTCCCTCATCAATACGGAGATCCTCAACCGGAATGAACTCGCGCGTGCCGCATGTTGCGACCTAAGCGAAAGTTTCGAGACCAACGCCACGGTGGATGTGAGTTTCAACGATGCGATCTCCGGCACGAAGACCATACGCATGCTTGGTCTGGATGGGCGGTACGCGCAAATGAGCGTGGAGAACATACCTTTTGTTCGGGGCCTCTCCATCGCCTCCGGCCTTACGCTCATACCTGGCACATGGATCAATGACATCAACCTGAGCAAGGGGATCGGCACGGCGGTGAATGGTCCGAATGCCATGACCGGGCAGATCGACCTGTGTCTGCTGCAACCTGCTGCGGATGGGCCTCTCTTCGTGAATCTCTATGGCAACAGCCAGGGCAGGAGCGAGGCCAACATCCATACCGCACAGCGCACGGGCAAGTACAGCGATAACCTGCTTATGGTGCATGGCAATCTGTTCCAGCAGGTGATGGATCAGAACAAGGATGGCTTCATGGACATGCCTATCACGCAACGGATCAACATCATGGACCGGTGGATATACCGCACGGACAGGATCAATACATCGGTGACCTTACGGGTGGTGGATGATATGCGCGAAGGTGGTCAGACCACCATGTCGCAGACGCAGGAAATGATCGGGCAGCGGCTGTACAACATCAACATAAGGAACCGCATGGCCGATGTGCTCGCGAAACATGGCTTCATCTTCGAGAACGATCCAACAAAGAGCCTTGGAGTGATCATGTCCGGCCGGCTGCATGATGTGAATTCCACTTATGGTGATCGCGGATACACCGGGCTGCAGCAGAGCTTCTATGCGAATGTGGTATACCAGCAACTGCTGGGCACCGGCACCGATCAATTGAAGACCGGCCTGAGTTTCCAGTATGATGACTACCGGGAAAGCTTTCGGGACAGCACCTTCAACAGAACGGAGAACATGCCTGGCATCTTCGCCGAGTATACCCACCACCGCGGCCGTTTCACCATGGTAAGTGGGATACGGGCGGATGCGAACAATGTGTTCGGTACCGCGGTGAGTCCCCGCATACACTTCAAGTATGATCCCGGCGCGCTCACCACTATCCGGTTGTCCGCCGGCCATGCCTTCCGTACCGCGCTGCCATTGGTGGAGAATGCCAGTGTGCTGGCCAGCACCCGCGAGGTGGTGGTGGAAGGTCCGCTTGGCATGGAAAAGGCGTGGAACGTGGGTGCGAGCTTCCTGCATAAGTTCAAGTGGCTGGAACGGAAATGGGCCTTCGGGGTGGACTTCTACCGCACCATGTTCACCGATCAGGTGGTGACCGATCTGGATCGCGATCCAGGCACCATTGCCTTCTACATGCTGGATGGTCTTTCATTCGCGAACAGCGCACTTGCCGATCTTCAGGTGGATCTATCGCGCGTGCTGAAATTGAAGACGAGCTACCGCTTCTACGATGTACGCACCACCTATGATGGCATGTTGCGCGAAAGACCATTCACACCAACGCACCGTGGCCTTATCGACCTGGCCTATGCGGATCGGAAGGAACGCTGGCGTTTCGATGTAAGCCTCAACATCTTTGGAGAAGGGCGTATACCGGACACCCATGCCAACCCGGAACCATATCGCATGCGTGATAGGTCTCCGGCGTATTCCACTTTGCATGCCCAGATCACCCATATCGTAGGTCCTTGGGAATTCTATGTGGGAGGCGAGAATCTCACCAGCACCATGCAACAGCGCCAGATCATAGCGCCAGAAGATCCATTCGGACCCTACTTCGATGCTTCCTTGATCTGGGGACCCACCAACCTGGCCATGGCCTATGGCGGCCTGCGCTACTCCATTCAACGTAAACCTGATACCACACCCGCAGTACCATGAAACAGCTGTTGATCATCCTTTGCCTATTCGCCCTCCCCGATGTGATGGCGCAGAGCAAGAAGAACATCGATTCCCTTGATATCCGCACCAGTGCGGTGTGCGACATGTGCGAGCGTACCATTGAAGGAGAACTGATCTACGAAAAAGGCATCAAGGCCGTGGATCTTGATCTTGGAACGAGCATTATAAAAGTGGCGTATGATCCGCGCAAGACTTCACCAGAGAAGATCCGTACGGCGGTGACCAAGCTCGGATACTATGCCGATGATCTCCCTGGCGATCCAGAGGCCTTCAAGAACCTTCCGGATTGTTGCCAGCAGGAAGGTTGCGGCGGCTCCAAGGATCCCATACACCAGCCCTGATACCATGGCATTGATCAGAACAGTGCGTGGTTTTACGCCGAAGTTCGCTGGAGAGCCATTTCTGGCGGAGACCGCTGTGGTGATCGGCGATGTGGTGATGGGAGAGAAATGCAGCGTATGGTACAATGCCGTGGTACGTGGTGATGTGAATAGCATTCGCATAGGCGATCGAGTGAACATCCAGGATGGAGCCGTACTCCACTGCACCTATGAACGTGCGGCGCTCACCATTGGCAATGATGTGAGCATCGGGCACAATGCCATTGTACATGGCTGCACGGTGCATGACAAGGTGCTCATCGGCATGGGAGCGATCGTGATGGACCACGCCGTGATCGGCGAGGGCAGCGTGATCGCGGCAGGAGCGGTGGTACTGCAGAACACAGTGGTGGAACCAGGTAGTTTAATGGCCGGTGTGCCTGCCAAACGCATTCGTGCGGTAGGGGAGGACCTTTCGAAGAATGAGATCGAACGGATCGCGCGCAATTACCAGACCTACGCCAGCTGGTTCATGGAAGGTTGAGGGTGCCATCCGGTAGCCATGAGCCGGGCAACACTTTTTCCGGCTGCATGCCCAGGTGCAGGAGCATAGCCTCGAAGGGTGCCGTGGGTCCGCTGGTGTAACATGTGAGCGAACCTGTTCCGTTGCTGTACAGGTCTTTCTGGGCCAGCATACGCGCCACCTGTCTGGCAATGGCCGGTGCGGGATCGATCACACGCACCTGCGGCCCAACAATGCGTTGAATAAGCGGGCGTACCAGCGGGTAATGTGTACAACCCAGCACAAGTACATCGATCCCCTGGTCCAGCATGGGTGTAAGCCAGGCGCGCAACATGGTCTCCGTACGTGGTGTATCGAACTCGCTGGCTTCTATCTGGCCAACCAACCCGGGGCAGGGCTGGTGCAGCACCGTTACATCCTGCGCGAACCGCTCCACCACCGAAGCATACACCTGGCTTTGGAAAGTGGCCGGCGTTGCGATCACGCCCACCACATTGGAGCGGGTGCTTTCGGCGGCAGGTTTCACAGCGGGTTCCATGCCGATGAACGGCACCTGCGGAAAAAGGGAACGCAGCTCATGTAATGCCGCACCAGAAGCCGTGTTGCAGGCCACCACGATCAACTTGCAATCCTTGCGCAGCAGTGCTTCGGTAATGGCGATGCTGAAGCCCTTCACCTCTTCCAGGGACCGCTGTCCATAAGGCAGGTGGGCACCATCCCCGAAATAGAGCAGGCGCTCCATGGGGAGCGCCTGTCTTATGCTTTGCGTAACGGTGAGGCCACCGATACCGGAGTCGAAGATGCCTATCGGCCGCGGATCGTGTGGCACAGGATCAAATACCCAGTTGCGTCTTCACCAGCGGCAAGATGTCCTCGCCACGATCGTAGAAGAGCACGAAGCCGGTGCTTGTATCGAAGATGTAATTGAAACCATTGGCGTTGGCCACATCGGTGATGGCCTTGTTGGTGCGCTCCACCATGGGCCGCAGCAACTCTTCCTCCTGCTTGGCCAGGTCTTCCTGGGCCTTCTCCTGTGCATTGGTAATGCGGGTCTCCAGTTCCTGGATCTCACGCACTGCCATCTGCCGTTCGGTCTCGGTCATATCCGCGGAGCGCGATTGGATATCGGCCACCTTGGTCTGGTATTCATTACCCATGGCCTTCAGCTGATCGTCCAGCTTTTTGGCGAAAGCCTGCATCTTGGCTTCGGCATCCTTGCGCTCGGGCAGCATCAACATGAGTTTCTGCCGGTCTATGTGGCCGAGTTTTCCAGATGCTTGTTCCTGGGCCAGTGCCGCAGGTGCGGCAGCCAGCATCAGGCCCATGGCTAGGAGGAGGTTCTTCATCGTTCGATTCTTCATCTTGGTTTTATGTCCTGCCCACCGCCACCCATGGTGTTCCCACGGGGTGACTGGGTGGCTCGTTCTCCGTTCGGTGTCGCCCCGCGTTCTCCACCATCACGCTGTGCGGGTCGATCATCTGGTTCTTCACGCTCATCCTCCCTTCCACTATCATTGCCCCCGCCTTTGCCAGGCCTTATGCCCAGCTTGCGCAGCACGCTGTCGCTCTTGTCATACTTCTCACTCGCGAAGAGCAGGTTGTTGCTCTGGCTGCCAAGGTCGAATATGGCCACGTAACTGGTTCCGGCCACTTCCTTCACCGCATTGTACACGCGATCCTGTATCGGCTGTATCAATTCCTGGCGCTTTTTGAAAAGATCGCCATTCGGCCCAAAGCGTTGTTTCTGCATATCGCGCGCATCCCTCTCACGCTTTTCGATATCCTCCACACGCGTGCGCTTCATCTCCTCCGTGAGCAGGATCATTTCCGCGTTATAGGATTCCCTGAGGCGCTTTATCTGCTGGTGGCGCTCATCGATCTCCTGCTGCCACTGCTGGCTAACACGGTCCAGTTCCTTTTGCGCACTCGCATACTCGGGCATCTGCTCCAGTATGTATTTGGTGTTCACGAACGCGATCCGCTGCGCATCGCTTTCCAAGGTGGCCAGAAGGGCGCCGGTAATGGCCAGTGCGAGAAGGATCGTACGTTTCATGCTTTCGTGGTGGCGGCGGTCGAAATTAGGCGATCCGATCAAAGCTCGCCAAGATCTATGCCGATCGTGAAATGGAATTGACTCTTAGGCATTCGCGGAAGTCCGGGCACATCATCCAATCGCCAGCCATAGTCCAGACCCATGGGCCCGAACATGGGCAGGTTAAGGCGCAGACCAACGCCCGCGGAACGGTACAGTTTGAACGGATCGTACCCGCTGAAATTGCGCCAGGTGTTGCCGGCCTCCAGAAAGGCGAGGGTGAAGATGGTGGCCGATGGATTCAGGGAAACAGGGAAGCGCAGTTCCGTCGTGAATTTGGTCACAATGAAGTTACCCGTCTGTGGTGCCAGCGAGAAATCGTCATACCCCCGCAGGGCCACGATCTCCCGGCCATCCAGCTGGAAGCCGGTAAGTGCGCTGCCACCCATGTAGAATCGCTCGAAAGGCGAGTTGCCTACGGCATCATTGTACCGCCCCAGGAATCCGAAACCGGCACGCGTCATAAGCACCAGGTTATGGCCACTCTTGCTGTTGGTGATCTTGTTATACCACTGGGTGGTGAATTTCCATTTATGGAATTCGGCCATATGGAAGCGTTCCGCTGGTGGCAGCTCCGCCCAATCCCGATCCGGTTGGAACAGCGACCAGGGCGGGGTGGCTTTCACAGAAAGGGACACCTCCGAGCCGCTCCGTGGGAAGAAGGGCTGATCTATGGAGTTCCTTGAAAGCTGCATGGAGTAGGAGAGCACGTTGCTGATCCCATCCGTGAAGTCGAAGATCACCGCGCCGCTGCTGTAGTTGTTGAGATCGTATCGCTGGTAGCCCACGTTCTGGCGCAGAATGAAATAGTCATCCGGCCAGGTGAGCCGCTTGCCCAGGCCAACGGTGGCGCCGGAGATGAGCAGGGATTGCCGGCGCGGATTGGCGATGCGCGAACCATTTTCGTTGATCCAGCGGTTCTCACCATTGGTCTGTACGGAATGGTAAACGGAGATGCTGAAGGCGTTCGGCTTGCGGCCACCAAGCCAGGGCTCGATGAAGCTGGCGCTGTAGCTCTGGAAGAAGCGTCCGTTGGTTTGTGCACGCAGATTCAGTGTCTGCCCATCGCCTGCCGGCAGTGGGGTCCAGCTGTTCGGCTTGAATATGTTGCGCGTGGAGAAGTTGGTGAACGAAAGGCCGAGCGAAAGCACCAGCCTGCCCGCACCCCAGCCTCCGCTCAATTCCAGCCTGTCACTCGGCTTTTCCTCCACGGTGTACTCCAGATCCACCGTGCCGGTGCGCGGATCCTGGATCGGATTCACACCAAGGCTTTCCGGATTGAAATAGCCGAGATTCGCGAGCTCGCGCTGGGTGCGTATCACATCGCTGCGGTTGAAAAGCTGGCCTGGCTTGGTGCGGATCTCGCGCCGGATCACATGTTCATGGGTCTTGGAATTGCCCTTGATGATCACATTCCGGATGCGGTACTGCTTGCCTTCCCGAATACGGATGTCCAGGTCGATGCTGTCACCTTCCACCAGCAGTTCCACCGGATCCGGGTAGAAGGAGAGGTAACCATCATCCATGTACAGGGAGCTGATGTCGCGCCCTGCCGGATTCATGTACAGGCGGCTTTCCAGCTGGCGTTTGTTGTACACATCGCCTTTGCGGATATTGAGGATCTGTGCGAGTTCCTCATCACTGTGTTTGGTGTTCCCGGTGAAGGTGATGTTGCGGAAATGGAACTTCTCACCCTCGTCGATCGTGAGTTCCACATTGATCCGCTTTTCACTCACGAAATACGTGGTGTCATCAACAATGGTGGCGTTGCGGAAGCCCTTTTCATTGTAGAGGTCGATGACCTTGCCCTTATCATTACGGAATTCGGATGCGAGGAATTTGCTGCTGCCGAAGATGTTGTAGAAACGTTTGCGGCGGGTCTTCTTCATGGCCCTGCGAAGCCGCTTGTCCGGGATCTCTTCGTTGCCATGGAAGTGCACGTCACGGATCTTCACACGCGGGCCTTTCTCCACCTGGATCAGGAGCAACACACTGTTGTCAAGAGCGCTGCCAACGGTATCCGGCCGCTCGATGATCTGTGTCTTGGCGCGCAGGAAACCCTTGTCGCGGTAGTATTTATCCACTTTGTACCGCGTGCTGGCCAGGAGTGCCTCATTCACCTGCTGCCCACGCACCAACTCCAGTTCATCCCGCAATTTGTCCCCTTCACTCTTGCTCACACCTTCGAACCGATACCTGGAGAGTCTGGGCCTTTCCACCACAATGATGTGCAGGAAGATGGTGCGGCCGCGGATCTCCGCCGCATCGATCCGTACATCGCTGAATAGTTTCTGGTTCCAAAGGTTCTTGATGGCCCTGGTGATCCGATCCCCCGGCACGGAGATCAGATCGCCCACCTGCAGGCCGGTGAAGAGTTTTACCGCATTTGGGTCCGTGGTAAGGGTGCCACTCACGGTTATGCCACCGATCTCATATTCCTGCGGGAAAGCAGGATCGAGCATGGGCTCTTTCGTTACCTGCGCGATCAGCGGTAAGAGACCGCAGGAAAGAAGAACGATGAGGATCGATCGAAGCATTTTCAAACTGGGGTGACCTGCTCGCTGATCATGCCGAACCGGCGTTCTCGGTTCTGGTAATCGAGCACGGCCTGGAAGAGGTGCTCCTTCCGGAAATCAGGCCAATAGACTGGTGTGAACCACAATTCAGCATACGCGATCTGCCAAAGCAGGAAATTGCTTATGCGCTGCTCGCCGCTGGTACGGATGAGCAGTTCGGGATCGGGTATGCCGGCCGTGCTGAGGTTGGCACCGATCACCTGTTCATCGATCTTCTGCGGGTCCAATGTTCCTGTGGCCGCCTGTGCCGCCACGCGCCGCACCATTTGGGTGATCTCCCATCTGGCGCTGTAGCTCAAGGCTAACGTGAGTGTGATCCTTGTGTTGCCCCGGGTGAGTTCGATGGCCTGGAGCAGGATGGTACGGCAATTCTGTGGCAGGCTTTCCAAGTCGCCGATGGCATGTAGCCGCACGCCCTTCTCATTGAGTTCTTCCACTTCGTCCAGCACGGTGCGCACCAGCAGGTCCATCAACGCATCCACTTCATCCTTCGGCCGGTTCCAATTCTCCGTGCTGAAAGCATACAGTGTAAGGTGCCCGATCCCGATCTCCGTGGCCCCTACAAGGGCTTCCCGCACCGATCGCACGCCGTTGGCATGGCCCACCACACGGTGTTCGCCATGCTGTTTCGCCCAGCGCCCATTGCCATCCATGATGATGGCGACATGCGCAGGTATCCTTGCGGGATCGATCTTCTCACGCAGCTTTTCGGCGGTACCCATTTCTTCCAAAGGATCGCAAAGTTCGCAGGATCTTTGGATCAGCGTTTCCTCCGCATCCAATTGTACTGTTCTTCACAGTCCCAGAAGCGGCTTATCACATACGTTATGGAAAGGCCGGAATAAACGTACCAATCCCGGGTATTCACGTCGCCGCGTGCCCTGCCCGCGTTGGTGTATCCTTGTATGGCATCCAAACCGCTGCGATCGGCGAGTATGGCCGCCAGCGGACCATTCTCGAATGCCAACAGGTCACTGTCCACATAGGCACCGCTCACATCATCGATGTGGTCGGTATAGGTGCGCCGCATGCCCCATTCCAACTGGAAGTCCACGCGACCAACGTTGATCTTTATGCCAGCCCCGAAGGGTATGGAGATCTGGTCCAGTTTGTAGAGTTCGGAGCCAGGCCTTGCCGTGGTTCCCTGGCCTTCGGTGCCAAGTGGTTGCAGCGCGTACCACTCGTCATCGAAATACGCTTTCGGGTTTGTCCGGAAATAAGCGAGACCACCAAAAACGAACGGGGTCCAATTCTTCGAACCCTTTTTCCTTGACCTGTATGGGAAGAAATTGATCTCGAAAAGGCCGCTCGCTTCGATCAGCTCGCTTTTGAAGTGCAGGTTCCGCAGCCATTGCACCGTGTCCTTCGAATCATGATCATAGGCCTCCAGCGTTCCGTAAAGTCCTTGGATCCGCACGGCGAAACGGTGGTTGAGGTTATGCCGGAACACGATCCCACCGGCCAACCCCGTGTGTTTCGGGAAATGGCGCAAGGGGTTTATGTCCCCGATGTAGTAGCTGCCGCCTACAGTGATCCCGATCTCATTGACCTGCGCACGCAGGCAGAGGCCGCAAAGCAGGGTGCAAAGGATCAGAAGCCACTTTCGCATCGGCTGAAACAACGTGCGGCCCATGGGAATGGTATGCACGGCGGCCGCGAAGTTAAACGGAGCGGCGCACCTGCGGCCTGTTCACTGCCGGGAGCGCATGTCCAGGCCCCAATTAAGCTTCCCCTTCAGCGTGGTAAGGAAGTCCTGCCCTTCCAAATGCATGAGTTTCACTGTGAAACCAGCTCGCCGTATGGTGATCTTGCCATGTCCATCTATGGGGGTGCTGCGGGAATCCAGGTTGAGCAGGCAGAGTTCCGAGCGTGCTTCCAGCTTAAGCGTGATGGTGTAATGGTCCGGCACCACGAATGGCCGGACGTTGAGGTTGTGCGGCGAGATCGGGTTGATCAACAACACATCGCTGGTAGGGTAGATGATGGGGCCACCTGCACTGAGGCTGTACGCTGTGGAGCCGGTTGGCGTGGCTATGATGAGTCCATCGGACCAGTAGGTGTTCAGGTGATCGGCCCCCAAGTGTACCTGTACGGCGATCATGCTGCTCGTATCCCGCTTATGCACGCTTACTTCATTCAATGCGAAGTTCCTGTGTCCCAGCTTTTCACGGTGGTTGGTCACTTCCAAGAGCGTGCGATCCTGAAGCGAGTAGTGTCCATTCCTGATCTGGGTGATGGCATGGTCCACCTCCTCCAGCCGAACACTGGAAAGAAA
>JAEZCB010000135.1 GCA_023412755.1 Bacteroidota bacterium | reverse complement strand
CGATCGCTCCCAGAAAAGCAGATCGAAACATATGGCGGAGGCCAGTACGATCGCGGCTTTCAACCAGATGGACATGGTGGCATAGCGCATATTCAAGACTTGTTGATGAGTGAGCGTAGCTATCTATTCATGCGTTCCTTGCTTTGGCATCAACGCTCCTATTGCTTCCAGATGCTCCTTGAAGGCCTGTATCCCGGAAGCGGTAGCCTTGTACGAGGTATTGGGTCTTTTGCCCACGAAACGCTTCCGGACCTGCACGTATTTCAATTCCTCCAAAGAGGTCAGGTGGCTGGCCAGGTTACCATCGGTCACATTCAACAATGCCTTCAATTCGGCATGGTCCACCCATTGGTTCACCACCAGTATGGCCATGATCCCCAGCCGAACACGGCTTTCGAATGCTTTATTCAAGCGTTCGATCATCGGTTTTCCGTGGTGCCCCTTTCGTGGCGCAGGTACATCATGCCCCCGTAAAAGATGTGCAACACACCGAAGCCCAAGGCCCAGAACATGAGTCCAGCGCCCACCCAGAATGCGCTCAAGAGACCCAGGACCAGTTCACTCAGACCCAGCCACCGGATCTCGTCCAGTGTATAGCGTGATGCGTTCACCAGTGCCAGACCATAGAAGATCAGCGTTGCCGATGGAACAAGCCCGGGTATGCCATAGTAAAGGAGTGCGATACAGAAGATGCCGCCTGCGGCCAGGGGGATCAGCAGGTTGATGAGCAGGCGTTCCGCAGCGGGATCCCAAAGTCCCTGACCTATCCTGCGCCCTCGGCGCCAGGTGAAGTAGGCCGCGGATGCCAGCGAAAGTACCAGAACGGCAAGGGCTACTCCCCCCAGGAACAATACATGATCCAGGTATCCCTCCGTACCAGCGCGGGCACCATCTCCCAGTGGATACGCTTCGCTTAATGAACGTTCCTGCATATACCGCTGTGCCAAAAGCGCACCGGCCAGCGCAAGAGAACCCGCGATCACCCCACTAAGTCCGCTGAGGCTGAGGAAACGAGTGCTGCGCTCCATAAGCCCTCTGATAAGGGCAAGATCGTTCATCCGGTCCTGGTCATTCATAACTCAAAGTACTTTGCGGTACAAAGTTAATACGCGCAATGGAATACAGGTCGATCTATTCTTCGGGATCAATGCATGGAAAAGGTGGAAAGGGCCGCTCCCAGCAACACCGCGATGAATCGTGCGGCCACGAAGCGGTGCTCGGGAGCACTTTCGAAGATGATGGTGGTACTGATGTGCAGCAGCATGCCGATCGCGATACCCAGCATGTTGTGCAGGAAATGTCCACCCATGCCGCTACCGATCAAATGGCCGGTGTAGATGCCGATGGGTGCGGATAAAGAGAAAATGGCGAGTAATGCGATGCTGTACGCGAAGCTGGTGCCGGAGCGGGTGAGCACCGTGGCCAGCGCTACGGCCATGGGCAGTTTATGAAGCAATACCCCGGCCAGGAAATGTTCATCCTCCGCCACATGCGGATCAGCGAATGGGATGCCCTCCACGAAGGAATGGATGCACAGGCTGAGCAGGGTGAGCAATGGAAGGCTTCTGCCGGTATGGCTGTGTACGTGTACATGGCCGTGCTCGATACCGTGGCTGAAGAACTCCAGCACAACCTGCAGGAGAAAACCTCCAAGGATCCAAAATCCAATGGGTGCACCATCATGCTCATAGAGCTCCGGCAACATATGGAGGAATACCACACCCAACAGGAAGGCACCACTGAATGAAAGCAGAAGACGCATCCACCGCACTCCCGGCTTCACCCAGCGAACGGCGATGCCGGAGATCATCGGCAAAAGGAAGAAGATGGCGATGATGGTCCAGTTCATGCTTCGGGTTTTTTCAGCCACAGCACAAAGCGGTCGGAAAGGAAGGGATCGAAGGCCGAAGCATCCGGGCCATCGGTGCGGGCATCTATCTGGAAACCCGCGCGCACGGCCATATCCTCCAACTGATCGGGCATCAACGCCTGCACTTTTTCAGTGAATTCATTCACGCGCCCCCCATCTTCCACGCGTATGTCCTTAATGATGGTGCCTGCTTCCAACTTCCTATGGATCAAGAACCTCACGCCTTCCTTTACGAAATTCTCCTCCGCCACCAGATCGGCAAGCACCTTTCCTGTATTCATGAAATCGATCACGAAATGCCCGCCGGGCCGCAGTGCCGCATACACCGATCGCAGCACCTTGCGGTCATCTTCGATATCATCGAAATAACCGAGGCTGGTGAACAGGCTGCAGGCTCCATGGAAGCGCGAAGTGGCCACCGGCAGGCGCATGTCATGCACATGGAATTCGCCGTCCGGCACCTTTTCACGCGCCGCCGCGATGCTTTCCGCGGAAATGTCGACGCCGGTCACCTTCATGCCATTTCTGCTGAGCCAGTAGGCATGCCTTCCGCGTCCACAGGCCAGATCGAGCACTTCGCTGCCTGCAGGTGGACGCCACCGTGCCAGAATGGTCTCCACCCAGGCCTTCGCCTCCAATTCATCCCTATGGCCGTAGAGGAGCGCGTAATACGGCGTTCCGAACCAATGTTTGAACCAGCCCATGCAAGTGCGCGAAAGTACATCTTCACCTTGGGGTGGAAGGTTGACAATTCGGTGGAAAACTATCCCAGCACACTTGATCACGCATTTAGGGGGCGTTTTCCTTTGCGTCATAAGGGTGAAAGTGACTTCGATGCTCGAAAACATCCACGACCTGTATGACGAGATGGAGCGCCACCGAGTGATGCTCTCCTTCAAAGGCGACCTCACCGCGGAACTCGTCACCGCCTTGCTGGAGGCCGTGGAACGGAAGATGGGTGCCATAGAGCCCGATCCGAAAGCCCGGAAACGCGTGTTCAACGTAGTGATGGAATGCCTGCAGAACCTGTTCCATCATAACCTGCGTGCCTCCGAGGGATCCACCAGCACCGTTCCCGAGGGCGGGCCGCACGGGGTGGTGATGATCGCCCATCATGAGAAAGGCTATTCCGTGGTGACAGGCAACTTCATGGCCGGCACCGATGTGCAAAAGCTAAAGGAACATCTGGACCGGATCAACAGCCTGGATCCCGAAGCACTGCGGGTGCTTTACAAGGAAACGCTTGCCGAAGGTGGTTTCTCCTCCAAAGGTGGTGGTGGCCTGGGCATGATCGATATCGCGCGAAAGAGTGGCGCGAAGCTCAACTACGGCTTCGTACCCTACGACGAGGACAACGCTTTTTTCAGTTTGAACGTGAACGTCTCCACAAGACCCGAATGACAATGACCGCTTTGATACTGGAGGGCTCTCCAAAGACACCACAGGTGAATTTCGATCCGGAGACGGGTCTACTGGAGATCAAAGGCCGCTCCATTCCCGAGAACTCGATCGACTTCTACAAGCCGCTGATCGACTGGATCGATCACTATGCACGCGCACCCCGCCAGAAGACCGCCCTCCATGTGCAACTGGAATATTTCAACACCAGTTCATCCAAATGCATCCTGGATGTGTTCAAGAAACTGGAGGCCATACGAGGCTCCGGAAGTGAGGTCACCGTGCTCTGGCATTACGAGCAGGATGATGAGGACATGCTGGAGGCCGGGGAGGATTACGCCGGCATCATCAATGTGCCCTTCAAAATGATCCAGATCGAAGAGGTTTGAACCCCTAGCGCGGGGATATCCTGCGAATGATCCGCGGTAATACCTCCAGGTAGAGCGCCAGGCCGAGCAGCAAGGTCATGCCCCATAAAGTGATGGTGTTGGCAACGCTGGTGCTCAGCCGGTGGCCGAATATCCATTTGCCGGGCGCGTAGAACTGCGCTCCGAAGAAACCAGCATGTACCGGTTCCAGGTAGATGGGATCGCTCTTCCGCACCAATTCCCCCTGGTATTCCACGATCACGTTGAGGTCGTTCTTGTTGGTGACCACCTCTGACAGGCTCTGGTTGCGATGATCATCCAGCAGCTGGAAATAGCGTTGTTTCGCCTCGGGTGTGGCGGTCAGCTCCCCTATGAGCCGTTCCTTTTCGCGCTCGCTGTGCTTATAGATGCGCCGGTAATGTTCCACCAGCACCTGCAGGCTGTTGCCAAGCTCATCCAACACTTGTTCGTCCACAAGTTGGGGATCGAGTTCTTCCATGCGCTCGAAACGGAATCCGGGCAGGCGATCCTGTTCCATCCGCAACTCGCGCTTGATCAACGCCAGATCGTGCCCCATGTCCACATCCTCGGAATGGCCTTGCACTGCACGGCGCACGTTGGACGCGAGATTCTGCAACTCGCGCACCCAAAGGTCCTTCTTCCAGTTGGCGGTCTTCATGCGCTGATCGAAAGCATAGAATTGCCGCTCGTAGGGGTTCTCCATGAATTGTGTAACGGCCAGCCCCTCGTAGGCCCAACGCGAGGCCATGATGTTGCCTATCCACGGAACGCTCTTCTGTGATCCGAACCAGGGATGCAGCTTGTCGAACTTGACGATCACCCCACTGAATAACAGTTGTGGAATGATCAGCACGGGGATCAGTATGTATATCACCTTGGCGCTGTTGAAGCTGGCGCTGATGTTGAGGCCGAGCACATTCGCGAAGCATGCGGTGCTGAACAACAGTGTCCAGTAGGCGAAATTCATTTCCTTGATGCCGAGGATGCTGTTACCGACCACCACGAACAGCCAGCTTTGAATGGCTGATATGATGAACAGGATGCCCACCTTGCTCAGGATGTAACTAAGGCGGCTCAGATCAAGGAATTTTTCGCGTTGCAGGATCTTCCGGTCGCGTATGATCTCCTCCGCGCTCACCGTGAGCCCGAGGAACAGGGCAACGATCACCGCGATGAACAGATACTGGGGAATGTTGTCGTTCTCGCGGAAGATGTATCCGGCATCCGCGGCGGCACCACTCGCCTGGAATTTCAGGAAGAAGGACATGAGGAAGGCCAGCGCAGGTGCTTCCAGAAGGTTGATGAGCACGTATTGCCGGTTGGCCAGTTTGCTCAACAAGTCCCTTTTGAAATAGACCGTGAGTTGCCTGAATATACCGGGCGCCGTGAATGTGCTCTTCAGCTGACGCTTCTCATCCGGCACCTTGTTCATTCGGCCTTCCATCTGTGCGCGGAACACTTCGTTCCATGCTTCAGGGCCGATCCGGCGCTGGTCGGTCTCGTTGCCGTACTCGTCCACGAGCCGGGCTTCGAGAATGTTGAAGATCTGTTCCGGATTCACATTTCCGCATGCCCCGCACTGGCCCACTTCACTGTTCACCTGACCGGTGACGCGCTTGAAATAGACCACCGCATCCACAGGATCACCGTAGTACACCGGATGTCCTTCCTGGTCCATCAGCAACAGCCTATCGAAGAGCTTGAAGATGTCCGATGATGGTTGATGGATCACCACGAAGACGAGCCTGCCTTTCAATGCTAGCTCCTTCAACAGGTCCATGATGTTCTCCGAATCGC
>JAEZCB010000120.1 GCA_023412755.1 Bacteroidota bacterium | reverse complement strand
CGCCAGCATCATGGTGAAGACCCGCGAGGGAAGGCCCATCCACATCACGGGCAATCCCCATTTCGGCATCACCCGCAACCCGGTGGCCAAACGTGGTTCCATCAACGCACGTGTGAACAGCTCCGTTCTTGGGCTGTATGATGGTGAACGGCTGCGCGGTCCATTGGTACGTTCGGAGAACGGCCTTGAAGGCACCGCGTGGACCAATGTGGATGCGGCCATCGGCCAGGCGCTCACCACCGCGAGCGGGCGTGTGGTGCTTCTCACCAATACGGTGATCAGCCCATCCGCACAGGCCGCCATCAGCCGGCTGCGGGAACGTGCACCGCGCCTGGAGCATGTCCAGTATGACACCATCAGCTATTCCGGGATCACCAACGCCAATCTGCGCAGCTTTGGCCGCAGGATCTTCCCAAGCTATGATCTGAGCCGGGCCGACGTGATCGTAGGGGTGGACGCTGATTTCCTCAGCAACTGGGGTAGTTCAACAGAGAACAACTGGCAATATTCCGTGCGCCGTGATCCTGCGGGGAACATGAGCAAGCATTTCCAGTTCGAGGCGCGCATGAGCATGACCGGTGCGAATGCCGATGAACGGATCGGAGTGAGGGTGAGCGAGATCCCCGATGTGATCGTAAGTCTGCATGATCACATCGCACGGCGCACCGGTGGTGCGCCGATCGGCAACACCAACCCGAACATCGAGAAGGAGACCCTGCGGGTGGCGCAGGCGCTCATGGGCGCACGAGGCCGCAGTGTGGTGCTTTGTGGAAGCAACGATGAAGGCGTACAGACATTGGTGAACGCCATCAATTCCATGCTGGGTAGCTATGGCACGGTCATCGACATGGATCGGCCTACCAACTTCTTCCAGGGAGATGATGCTGCCGTGGCGCAACTGGTGCGTGACATGAATGGTGGCGGGGTGGGGGTGCTGTTGATCGCCAACTGCAATCCGGCATACAGCCTGCCCAATGCGGAAGAGTTCCGCACTGGCATTGCCAAGGTGGGTCTTTCCGCCAGCTTCAGCACCCATGCTGATGAGACCGCCAGCTTATGCAATTATGTGTGCCCTACGCACCATTACCTGGAGGCGTGGGAGGACCATCAGCCCAAACCCGGCATCTATGCCATCGGCCAGCCGGCCATTCGTCCGCTGTTCAACACACGCCAGTGGCAGGAGAGCCTGCTGCGTTGGGCCGGCGTGCAGGATAGCTACCACAGCTTCATGCGGGACAACTGGCGCAACAGTATCGCCACGCAGGCCGGTCCATTCGAGGATGCCTGGAACCTCGCTGTGCATAACGGTGTCTTCGAAGGTGCTGCGCCAGCCGGAGGCGGTGCCTCCTTCGCAGGCAACGTGGCCCAGGCCGCAGGTTCGTTGCGCCGCACCGCGCCTTCCGAGGATGGGTTCGAGTTGCAGTTCTATACCACCGAGGCCATTGGCGATGGTCAGCATGCCAACAATCCATGGCTGCAGGAACTGCCCGATCCATTGACCAAGATCGCATGGGACAACTATGTGCTGGTGAGTCCTGTGGATGCGGACCGGCTTGGGTTGACCATGTACTTCTCCGAACAAACGCCCGCGGATCTGGTCACCTTGCGCATGGGCGAGCGTGAACTCACGTTGCCCGCCGTGCCAGCACCGGGACAGATGCCGGGCACTCTGGCCATCGCCCTGGGTTATGGCCGTGGTGAGAATGGCGAGTATGTGGGCAGGGCCGCCCTTTACACCACGCCAAATGGCGAGCGCGCTCCCGTTGGTAAGAACGCGTATCCTTTCACCAGCATGGTGAATGGCGTGGTAAGCTACCAGGTCTTCAACGTGGGGATGGAGAAAGCGGGAGGCACATGGCCGGTAGCCATCACCCAGCCGCAATTCACCCATATGGACCGCCATAGTGTGGTGAAGGAGACCACGCTGGCCGTGTTCAAGGCAGGTGATCGCAACGCATACAATGCGCCGCACACCCTGGCCGTACATGACGATGTGAACCAGGATGGCCGCGTGGATTCACACGACAGGAAGACCGTGGCGGAATTCGACCTGTGGGAGAACCATGCGGTGGAGAATGTGGGCCATCGCTGGCACATGAGCATAGACCTCAATGCCTGCACCGGTTGTGGTGCATGCGTTACCGCCTGCAACAGCGAGAACAACATTCCGGTGGTGGGCAAGGATGAGGTGCGCCGAAGCCGCGAAATGCATTGGTTGCGGATCGATCGCTACTTCAGCTCGGACATGACCCATGAGAAGGGGCGCGAGGAAGGCAAAGGCAAGATCGAGCGCTACCTGGAGATGGAGAAGCCCAGCCTGAACCCAAAGGTGGTCTTCCAGCCGATGTTGTGCCAGCACTGCAACCACGCACCTTGTGAAACGGTGTGTCCGGTGGCGGCCACCACACACAGCAATGAAGGCCTCAACCAGATGGCCTACAACCGCTGCATCGGCACGCGTTACTGTGCGAACAACTGCCCGTACAAGGTGCGCCGCTTCAACTGGTTCAATTATGTCACCGAGAAGTTCGCTGATGTGAACCCGGCATGGGACGATCTGGGCCGCATGGCCTTGAATCCGGATGTGGTGGTGCGTTCGCGAGGTGTGATCGAGAAGTGCACCTTCTGCGTGCAGCGCATACAGGCGGGCAAGCTGGAAGCGAAGAAGGCAGGTACGCCGGTGCGCGATGGCATGATCGAGACCGCCTGCTCGGCGGCTTGCGGTACGGGTGCCATCATCTTCGGCGATATCAACGACAAGGGAAGCCTTGTCCGCAAGAACAGCAACACGGACCGTAGCTATTATGTGATCGAAGAGATCGGCACCAAGCCCAACATCGCCTACCAGGTGAAGGTGCGTAACACGGAGGAGGCACAACAAGCCTGATCAGAAAGAAGAGACCATGCACGCGGAAGCAGCGATCCGAGAACCCCTGATCCTGGGTCATAAGACCTACGCCGATATCACCCATGATATCGTCTCGCCCATCGAGAACAAGGCACCAAGGGGCTGGTACATCCTCTTCACCATCGCGGCCCTGATCGCCATCTATGGCACAGGTTGCATCCTGTACCTGATCAGTAAGGGCATCGGTACCTGGGGTTTGAACAAGACCGTGAACTGGGCCTGGGACATCACCAACTTCGTATGGTGGGTAGGCATAGGACACGCTGGCACCCTTATCAGCGCGGTGTTGCTCCTGTTCCGCCAGAAGTGGCGCATGGCCATCAACCGTTCGGCCGAAGCCATGACCATCTTCGCCGTTCTCATGGCGGCCACCTTCCCCGGCATCCATATGGGTAGGATCTGGGTGAGCTACTGGGTGCTGCCATTGCCAAACCAATTCGGCAGCCTTTGGGTGAACTTCAATAGTCCGCTGCTCTGGGACGTGTTCGCGATCAGCACCTATTTCAGTGTTTCATTGGTCTTCTGGTACATCGGCCTCATCCCCGATTTCGCCACCATACGGGACAAGGTGGTGCGCCCGGGCATGAAAAAGGTCTATGGCATCCTCAGTTTCGGCTGGACGGGCAATGCGAAGGCCTGGACCCGATTCGAGGAAGTGAGCCTGGTGCTGGCAGGCATAGCCACACCGCTGGTATTCTCGGTGCACTCGGTGGTGAGCTTTGACTTTGCCACTTCCGTGATCCCGGGTTGGCACACCACCATCTTCCCACCCTATTTCGTGAGCGGTGCCGTGTTCAGCGGCTTCGCCATGGTGCAGACCTTGCTGCTGGTGATGCGCAAGGTGATGCGGCTGGAGCCATACATCACGGTGAAGCATGTGGAGTACATGAACATCGTGATCATCGTGACGGGTTCCATCGTGGGTGTGGCCTACATCACGGAATTGTTCATCAGCTGGTACAGCGGTGTGGAGTACGAGAGTTATGCCTTCATCAACCGCGCCACCGGTCCCTATTGGTGGAGCTACTGGGCCATGATGACCTGCAACGTTGTCAGTCCGCAGGTATTCTGGTTCCGCAAACTGCGGCGCAACCTGCTGTTTACCTTCATCATGAGCATCGTGGTGAACATCGGGATGTGGTTCGAGCGGTTCGTGATCATCGTTACCAGCCTGCACCGCGACTATCTACCGAGCAGCTGGACCATGTTCCACCCCACCTGGGTGGATGTGGGCGTGTTCCTGGGCACCATCGGCATCTTCTTCACCCTGTATCTGCTCTTCGCACGCTTCTTCCCTGTGCTGGCGCTCAACGAGGTGAAGTCCATCCTGAAGATCAGCGGCGAGAGTTACAAGCGCGAGGCCGCACAACATCACCACCACTGACCTGCACATGGCTAACAAGGTCATATACGCTGTCTACGAGGATCCCGAGCTGCTGAAGGACGGGGCCAGGAAACTGGTGTCCAATGGCATACGGGTCAAGGACGTGTTCTCTCCATTTCCCGTGCATGGCATTGATCCCATCATCGGGATCAAGCGCACACGGATCGGCATCGTGAGCTTCATGTTCGGCATAACTGGCATGACCCTGGCGCTGGTGGGGATCTACTACTTCATGATCTATGACTGGCCGATGAACATCGGTGGCAAACCGAGCTTCAATTTCTACCAGAACCTTCCGGCCTTCGTTCCCGTGATATTTGAATTCACCGTGCTGTGCGCCGCACATGGCATGGCCATCACGTACCTGATACGCAACAAGACCTTGCCGGGTATGCCTGCCAGGAATCCGGATCCACGGAGCACCGATGATAAATTCATCATAGAGGTGCGCACCGCGGACAACCATGGCCATAACGCCGAGGGCATCACCGACCTCCTGCGCGGAACACAGGTGTTCGAGATCAATGAACGTCAGTATTGAGACCATGCGTGAGAACAACCGATCGAACCTGATGAAAGTTGGTACGGCGGCAGCTATGGTCTCCGTACTCGCGGCATGCACAGAGAACGGTCAGTCCCCCGGCTTGGAGTACATGCCGGACATGTACCGTGGGCCGGCCATTGAAGCGTATGTGGACTATGGCCAGGATCCTTACTATTTCGGTGAGGACGTGGCAGCAGAACAGCGGGAACGGCCAAGCGCACGAGTGCCGGCGGAGGGTACCATACCTTATTCCAGTGATCCGGAAAAAGTGCGGTTCAACATGCCTTATCCATATCCGAACTCCAACGAAGGCTATGAAGCGGCCGGCGCCAGTCTGCGCAGCCCGATCCCAATGACGGAGGCCACCGTGGCCAGTGGAGAGATCATCTACAACAAGTTCTGTGCGCAGTGCCATGGCGGTACCGGCCAGGGCGATGGTCCGGTGGTGGAGCGGGGAGGCCACCCGCCACCCGGAGCCTACAACGGACCGTTGAAGGACCTGCCGGAAGGAAAGATGTTCCACTCCATCACTTACGGCAAGGGAATGATGGGGCCACATGCTCCGCTGCTTACACAGGAGGAGCGCTGGCTGGTGGTGCAGTATGTGAAATTCCTCCAGAATGGTGGTCAGATGCCGGGAGCCGCCACTGCGAGCCCGGCCGATACCACCACCACGGAGGAACAGTGATACCAACAGGACGATAACGCGATAAGCCGCAATGAACTTCACTTTCAGCAAAAGAGCCCGGAGCATCAGCATGGCGCTGATCGTGCTGGGTGCGCTGGCCACCATTATCGGGATCATCGGCGATGATTCGCCCCATCATCAGCGGTCGTGGTCCAATCTGCTCGTCAACGGCTTCTTCTTCCTCGGCATCTCCCTCGGGGCCCTTTTCTTCTATGCGCTGCAGAATGCGACGGAGACCGCCTGGAGTGTATTGGCGCGGCGTGTATATGAAGGGATCTTTGGGTACCTGCCTGTGGGCGCGGTGGTGATCGGTATCGTTCTTTTGGCCGGCACTTTCCACTGGCACCACATCTACCACTGGATGGATAGCGCCCTCTTCCATCCTTACGTGATCGAAGGAACTAGCGAATACACCGACGATGCCAGTGAGCCTGGCGCGGTGGCCAATCCGTTCTATGACAAGATCGTTGCCGGTAAACGCGCCTTCCTGAACCTGCCGTTCTTCTGGATCCGTTCCCTGGTATATCTGGGGGTCTTTCTTTGGTTCGCCAACTGGTTCAGGAATTTGAGCTTGAAGATGGACCACATGAGCGGTGACACACTGGTTCGTACCCATTTGCTGAAGTATCGCCGCAGTGCGCTCTTCCTTGTATTCTTCGCCGTGTTCAGCAGTACCCTTGCCTGGGATTGGATCATGAGCATAGATGTGCACTGGTTCAGCACCCTCTTTGGCTGGTACGTGTTCAGTGGCATGTGGGTGAGCGCCATGACGGTGAGTGTTATCCTGGTGCTCTACCTAAAACGGAAAGGGTACCTTCCGCAGGTGAACAGCAGCCACATCCACGACATGGGCAAGTGGGTCTTCGCGGTGAGCTTCCTCTGGAGTTACCTGTATTTCAGCCAATTCATGCTGATCTGGTACAGCAACATCCCTGAGGAGGTCATCTATTTCACGCAGCGGATCAACAATTACCCGGCCCTGCTTTGGACCACCTTCGCGATCAACTTCGCCGTGCCCATGTTGTTGCTCATGAGCCGCGATGCCAAGCGCAACCCTCGGTTCCTGATCGGTGTGGGCACCGTTATCATCATCGGCCATTGGCTGGATACCATCATGATGGTCATGCCCAGCACGGTAAGCCATTTCTTCCACGGCATTGGGCTCCTTGAGGCCGGCATGTTCACCGCCTTCCTGGGGATCTTCATGTACGTGGTGCTGAACACATTGACAAAGGCACCGCTTTCACCTGTTGCCCACCCTTACCTGGAAGAAAGCGTACACCACCACATCTGATCACAGGATATGACCACCGCGATCGCCATCTGCACACTTGTTACCGCCATCTGGGCCATCGTTCGCCTGGTGCAGGTGAACAGGCTTGTACGGCGCCTGCGGGAACTGGCCTGCCTGAAGAACAATAACCAACGATCGACCGCAATAGGTTGAACATTTCGACCGCACGATGATGAAGTTGTTGATAGTGCTCGTTCTGGTGCTGGGGATCCTGGCGATCGCCCAGCTTGTAAGGGTGTACGAGCTTACCAGCCGTTTGCGGGGCAAACGAGAGGAGGATATTTCCGCGAGTGACAACCGCATGAACGCGCGGCTCATGTGGCTGTTCCCTTTCTTCTACTTCGCCTTCTTCCTGTGGCTTGTGGTGAAGTACAAGAACGAGATGCTGCCGATCTCCGCAAGTGAGCATGGCGTGGGTTATGATCAGCTAATGGATTTCAACTGGTACATCCTCATCAGTGTATTCCTGCTCACCAACATCCTGCTCTTCTACTTCTCCGGCAAGTACGTCTTCAACAAAGAACGCCGCGCATACTGGCAGCCCCACAACAACAAGCTGGAATTGCTTTGGACGGTGGTGCCCGCTGCGGTACTGGCCGTGATCATCATCTACGGACTCACCTCCTGGAACAGAATGATGTCGCCAGCTACGCCGGAGGCCCTGCAGGTGGAGGTCTATGGAAAGCAATTCGATTGGACCGTGCGCTATCCCGGCAGGGATGGCGTGCTGGGCGCCACGGATTACAGGTTGATCAATGCTGAGAACCCCCTTGGCATAGTGACCCCGAAAAGCATTTCCACCCGGCTGGAGGAATTGCGAACCGCCGTGGCCGAGCATGAAGAGGTGCTGGCCACCGCAATTCTAGCGCCCAAACGCCGTGAGGAGATGGTGCGGGAACTGGAGTCCCTGCGGCGGATGCAACAGCGTATCGTGAACCTGCACACGTTGATGGAACAGGATATCGCCGAGATGGGCAACAGCAGCCTTTACCTGGCCGGTGCGGATGATATCGTAACGAAGGATTTCCTTCTACCGGTGGATCATGAGGCGTTGATGTTGATACGCTCACGTGATGTGATCCACAGTGTGTATGTTCCACATATGCGCCTACAGATGAACGCTGTTCCAGGCATGACCACGATGTTCAAGTTCGTGCCAACCATCACCACGGACAGCATGCGCACGGTGATGAACAACGAAAGCTTCGACTACGTGATGCTTTGCAACAAGATCTGTGGTGCCTCCCACTACAACATGCAGATGCCGATGGTGATCGTGCCGAAGGCCGAATATGATACCTGGTATGCCGAGCAGATGGGTGGGCGTACCTTCGAATCCCCCGGAGGCGGCGGCGAAGGGGAGAAGGAACAGGAGAACATGGAGCTGCCCCAGCAGCAGGGTGATGAAGGCCGTACGGCCGTTGTTACCCCCGCAGTGGACGAAGGATCCACCATGAACGTAAATAGAACCGAACAAGGAATTTAACAATGGGTGCCACCACCGTAGATCACGGCCACCACGCCCACGCGGCGCACCATCACGAGGAGAGCTTCATTTCGAAGTATGTCTTCTCGCATGATCACAAGATGATCGGGAAGCAATTCCTGGTCACGGCCATCTTCATGGCCTGGGTGGCGGTGATCATGTCCATCCTTTTCCGCCTGCAACTGGCCTGGCCTGGAGAAGGATTCGCGTTCTCTAATTTCTTCCTTGGCGATAAGTGGGCACCTGAAGGTGTGTTGGATCCCAACATGTACCTGGCATTGGTAACGATCCACGGCACCATCATGGTGTTCTTCGTACTTACAGGCGGCTTGTCCGGCACATTCGCGAACCTGTTGATCCCCTTGCAGATCGGAGCCCGGGATATGGCTTCGGGCATGATCAACATGCTTTCATATTGGTTCTTCCTGCTCAGCAGCGTGATCATGCTCTCATCCCTCTTTGTGGAAGGTGGCCCTGCCTCGGCCGGCTGGACGATATATCCTCCCTTGAGTGCGTTGCCACAGGCGATCCCAGGTTCAGGCCTGGGGATGACGCTTTGGCTGGTGAGCATGACCTTCTTCATCGCAAGCTCCCTGCTCGGTGGTCTCAACTACGTTGCCACGGTGCTCAACCTGCGTACCAAGGGCATGAAGATGACCCGGCTGCCACTTACGGTCTGGGCGTTGTTCGTTACTGCGGTGCTGGGCATCCTTAGCTTCCCGGTGCTCCTGAGTGCAGCACTGCTTCTGATGATGGACCGCCTGCTGGGAACGAGCTTCTATCTGAGCGAGATCCATGTGGCCGGTGAAGCGTTGGATCACGTTGGGGGAAGCCCCATTCTCTTCCAGCACCTGTTCTGGTTCCTCGGCCACCCCGAAGTGTACATTGTGATCCTGCCTGCTTTGGGGATCACCTCGGAGATCATCGCCACCAATGCACGCAAACCGATCTTTGGCTACCGTGCCATGATCGGCTCCATATTGGCTATCGGTTTCCTGAGCTTCCTAGTGTGGGGCCACCACATGTTCATCACTGGCATGAATCCCTTCCTGGGAAGCGTATTCGTATTCACCACTTTGTTGATCGCCATACCCTCCGCGGTAAAGGTGTTCAACTATATAACCACCCTCTGGCGGGGCAATATCGTCTTCACGCCTGCCATGCTCTTCAGCATCGGACTGGTGGCCACCTTCATCGCTGGTGGCCTTACTGGGATCATCCTTGCCGATAGCGCCTTGGACATCAATGTGCATGATACCTATTTCGTGGTTGCGCACTTCCACATCGTTATGGGCATGAGTGCCATATTCGGCATGTTCGCCGGGATCTACCATTGGTTCCCGAAGATGTATGGCCGTATGATGAACACCAAGATGGGGTATGTCCACTTCTGGATCACCTTCATTTGCGCGTTCGGTGTTTTCTTCCCAATGCACTTCATAGGCCTGGCTGGTGCACCCCGCCGCTACTACAGCTACACGGAATTCCCGATGTTCGATGGAGTGATGGACCTCAATGTGCTGATCACCGTGTTCGCCATCATCGGAGCCCTGGCCCAGGCCCTGTTCACCTATAATTTCTTCTATAGTGTGTTCCGTGGTCCGCGCACCACGCAGAATCCATGGCGCTCCAACACCTTGGAATGGACCACACCGGTTGAACATGTGCATGGCAATTGGCCTGGACCGTTGCCGGTGGTCTACCGCTGGCCATATGATTACAGCAAGCCTGGCAAGGAGGAGGACTTCGTGCCGCAGACAGTGCCACTGGATCCCCAGGAGGAGGAGCACTGATCGAAAGGATGATCCCAAAGAAGAGGCCCGGACTACTGGGCCTCTTTTTCATGTACGGTGTCGGTGCGTGGGCGGCCGATCAACATCAGGAATACACCGATCGGCATGATCACGGAGGCGAGGAACAGGTGCCAGTAGTGCCCTTGCATAAAACCCATTCCGGCCCATACCATGGTGCCCTGCCCGAATAAGAGGAGTTCGCTGGCCACGATGCCCACGAGTAGAAGCCAAAGTCCGGCCTTGACAAGCGGGCGCGCCGTGTGCCACCATCCCTGGTTCAATGCATAGGCCAACAAGAGTGTGGTCATGGTGGCCAGTGTGTTCAGGTGTATGAAGCCGATAACGAAGTGCCTGAGTGTGAATCCCATGGTCGCTACTTCGGGTATCGCCACGGCGGCCTGCACCACCACTTTCATGGCCATGGAGATCAGCGCCACCCCCAGGAGCACCTTCTCCCAGATGGTGAA